>JAEEQV010000156.1:0-5738 GCA_016285445.1 Bacteroidales bacterium | reverse complement strand
CGTTGTCTTGCGTTATCTGATGAATGTTTCCATTTATCAACCCCTCGTCTATCGTAACTTGCAAGACTTTGGGATTTGACACACAGAAACTCTGCAGACCAAACAAAATCAATACTATGACAGAAAAAATCTTTCGCATTGTTTATCTTCTACCCTTTTTTAAATACACCAACGTAGCGCCGAACTTGTATTTTTGAAAAGACGCATCTTGATATGAAAATTGCGGATAATCGCGTTCCAGACAACCACGAATCTTTGTCTTCAAAACGCCGCTACCTACACCGTGAATAAACACGATTTTTTCCAAACCGTCGGAAACCGCTTTGCCCAACTCTGTTTCAAATGTCTTCATTTGCACCTCGAGCATCTCGCCAGCGCTCATCAAAGAAGAATTGTCAACCAATTCGTTGATATGAAGGTCGATTTCACGAATGCTTTCTTCCTTATCTTGTTTCTTCGGTTTTTCAATTTTTTCTTCCTTTTTTGACAAAAGTGCCTCCTGAATTTGAGCTACATCAACTTGTCGCAACAGTTCCTTTTCCTCGGATTCCTTTATTTTTGACGCATCATAAAAGTCAATTACATACGCATCTTCGTCAAAGAAATCATTTACCACAAACACACCCGGTTTGTAGAATTTTACTGGATTTATAGGAATATCGACCGAAACATTTTGTTGCAACACGAATTCTTTATTTTTATAGAAAATTCCTTGAAAATAAAGTTGTTCCATTGTCGCAATTTCATCGTAACCACATTCCGACACAAGCATTTTGGTATTTGCTTCAAGAAATCCGGTAGAAATTTGTTTCATCGAGTTCTCTTGTTTTTTCGACAAAACATAGAGCAAGTGATAATTGCAGTCATTGATGATATAAATTTCAAACTTGCTTGAGTCTTTCTCATCACGCACAAACGCCAAAAACAAATGTGGCAAGTCGTTTCCTTCTATGTCGTCATCTTCCACCTCGGTTGCCACCTCAGGATTTGCAACAAAAGGATTCGCCGGAGCAGTTTGTGTATTCTGTTGTGTAACAGGACGTTCTATCAAAAGCAACTCCGATTCTTGCACTGGAATTGTAAAACCTAATTCATCGGAAATTTCTACAAGATTTGCTCCCAAAATCTTGGTAACCTCGCCACCGCCAACGTCATTCAAATAACGAACCTTATCACCAACTTGCAATTTCATAGCAATCAATTTTTTTACAAACCAAAAGTACGTACTTTTGCGAAAACTTTTGTAAAAAATGTCATCAAACGATTCATTGACAAAAATCACGCACTTTACGTACGATTTACCCGACGAAAAAATCGCGAAACATCCTCTTGAAAATCGCGATGCGTCAAAATTACTCGTATTTCGCAATAAAACAATAACTGACGAAAATTTTAAAAACTGCGTACAATACATTCCCGAAAATTCGCTTGTCATCTTCAACAATACCCGCGTCATTCACGCCCGCATTCATTTGCAGAAAGCTACGGGAGCACATATTGAGATTCTTTGTTTGGAACCGTTTGAACCGCATAATTACGAACAATCGTTTGCTCAAATCGGCGAATGTACGTGGAAATGCGTGGTAGGAAATGCAAAAAAATGGAAAAACGAACCATTGCAGGCCATCATTCACGTCGAAAACGACATCCATTTTACTGCAATTAAAGGAGAAGCAACCGAGGACGGATTCATCGTTACGTTCCGTTGGGATAGCCGCCACACGTTCAGCGAAATATTGGAACTGATTGGAACCATTCCTATTCCACCTTACTTGAACCGTGAAAGCGAAGAAAGCGACAACGACAGGTATCAAACCATTTATGCTGAATACAACGGCTCGGTTGCCGCACCAACTGCAGGATTACATTTCACGCCACAAGTGTTGGAAACCTTTCCTAAAAAGAACATCGCAATCGACAAAGTGACGCTGCACGTAGGAGCAGGGACGTTCAAACCCGTTAAAACGGAACATTTCACCGATCACGTGATGCACCAAGAATATTGCATAGTAAAGAAATCGTTGGTGGAAAATCTGCTCAAGCATTTCCCTCTCATTACGGCTGTCGGCACAACTTCGGTGCGAACGCTGGAATCACTGTATTGGATTGGGGTGAAACTCTACGTAAATCCACAAACCGACGTAACACATCTTTCGCAATGGGAAGCATACAAACTACCACAAGAGATTTCGGTGAAGGATTCCCTTTCGGCAATCATAACATATATGAGTACAAGCAAGTTGCAGGAAATGACCTACTATACCCAGATTATGATTACCCCATCATACACATTCCGACTCATCAGTTCAATGTTCACCAACTTCCACCAGCCACAAAGCACACTACTGCTATTGATTGGTGCGTTTGTCGGAGAAGAATGGAAAAAAATCTATAAGCACGCTTTAGAAAACGGTTATAGATTTTTGAGTTACGGGGATAGTTCGTTGTTATTCAGAAAATAAGGTCCCTTCTGAAAAGTGTTATAACAAAAAAAAGACTGCCTTCAAAAAAGGCAGTCTCTTCGTTATGAACAAAACAATTTACAACTCTACTATTCTGCAGGAGTTTCTGTTGCTTCAGCAGCAGGAGCTTCTTCAGTTGTTGCTTCAGCTGATTCCTCAGCAGCAGCGGCAGCCTCTTCAGCTTTCTTTGCCTCTTCAGCAGCAGCTAATGCAGCATTCTTTTCAGCTATCTTAGCTTCACGTTGTTTGTTGATTTCAACTTCTTCAGCTAATTTTTTCTTTGCAAAATCAGCAGCAGTTGCTTCCAATTTAGAAGCATAAGCAGCGTTTTTCTTTGCCTGAGTGTCTTTGAATTGTTGGAATTTTGCTTCCAATGCTTTTTCGTCAAAAGCACCTTTCTTGACACCACCTTTCAAGTGTTTCATGTATAAAACACCTTCTTTTTGTAGAATTGAGCGAGCAGTATCAGTCATTTCTGCTCCAACTTCCAACCAGTATAAAGCTCTGTCGAATTTTAATTCCACAGTTGCTGGGTTTGTTACTGGATTGTACGTACCGAGTTTCTCGATAAATCTGCCATCACGTGACCTTCTGCTATCAGCAGCTACAATGTGATAGAAAGGGCTCGCCTTTCGCCCGTGTCTTGCTAATCTAATTTTAACAGCCATTGTATTTAATTAATTATTGTTAATAAAAATTTCGGGTGCAAAAGTATTGATTTTTTTTAGATTACAAAACATCTAACTCAATTTCTCTTCAATGTAAGCAATTATTTTCTCATCTTCGAATGGAGAAAACCATTGCACGTCGGCGTCACGCTTGAGCCACGAAATTTGTTTCTTTGCATATTTACGTGTGTTTTGTTTTATTTTCTCAATCGCTTCTTCTTTGCTTGTGAGATTGTCAAAATAGTCGAAAAATTCGCGGTAGCCCACGGTTTTCAATGCCATGCATTCTTTTTGAGGAATCAGGGAACGAACTTCGTCTTCCAAACCGGCGGCAACCATTTCATCTACACGACGGTTGATTCTTTCATAGAGTTCCTCACGAGGAAGATTGAGGGCAAGTTTTATGATTCGGAACGGGCGTTCGCGAGATTGCTCTTTGCGTAGTTGCGAATATGGTTTTCCTGCTTGAATGCAGATTTCAATAGCTCGTTTTAATCTCACTGGATTCTGAATATCAACTATTTCGTAGTAATCAGGATCTAAAAATTTGAGTGTTTGCCGCAGACTTTCAATACCTTCGTTGAGGTACTGTTCATTGACTTTAGCACGAAGTTCCGGCTCTATGTCGGGAATCTCGTCAATTCCGTTACAAACAGCGTCAATGTAAAGTCCCGAGCCACCGACAAGGAGTGCCACGTCGTGTGTCTTGAAAATTTCGTCGGCAATGACAAGAGCGTCTTGTTCAAACATCCACGCATTGTAGTATTCGGTGATGTGTCGTGTTTGAATCAAATGATGTTTTGCCAGCGACAATTCTTCGTTGGAAGGAACAGCAGTGCCGATTTTCGTCTCCATGAAAATCTGTCGGGAATCGGCAGAAATGATTTCCGTATTGAAATGTTGTGCAACGCGAATGCCCGTCTTTGTCTTCCCAACACCCGTTGGCCCAGCAATGACGACAAGCGTTTTCATTTCTCTGACCGCCGTTATTTATTTGTATTGAAAACGTAACAAGCACCTATGGAGAAGTGCATCAACGTGGTTTTCGAATACATTGTGTTCGGAATCCTGTCAAGTGTTTCTTGGTATGATTTTGTGTTACCGATGAACGAAATTCCCGCTTTGGCGCTTACTTTAAAATGTTTGTAACCAAGTCGTAAGAACAGAAGTGGCTCGAAATGCCAAATCGTGAAATGGTCGGTCACGGTACTATTGGTTTTTGACGCCGATGGGTCGTAGTTGCAGTCCCAATGCAGTGCGTGGAACGTAGGAGCAACTCTGAACGCCAAACCGAAATCAACAACTTTGGTCGTGAAGCCCGTATTTAACTGACCAAACAACATGGTGTACCGAGAATCGTATTTCTCGCTTCCGTTGGTAATGTGAGCATTGGTGTCGGTAGCATGGCAGAAGCCCAGACCGCCGAATGCCTCCATCTTGAAGTGGTCCTTGTTGAACATATTATAATAGCCGGCACCAACTTCATAATGCCTGTTGTTGAACTTTCCCCAGTGCGTCATTTCCGAAAGAGCCGTGGAGTCGGTTCCCTTGTTGGTATAAATATCGTATGAATCGGTGAAGTTACCGTAGGAGATGTTGACGCTTCCCATAGCAGCTAGATGGTCTGTAATTGCATAGTCACCAGACATTTGCACGGCGTTTGTGGTGAGAGAAATTTCACCAAGACCGTCGCCCTTTTTGTCCAAAAGCGGAGCGTTTCCCATACTTGGAATGTACATTGAAGAACAACTTGCCAAAACGAATACGCTTGTAATACAAGCGATTTCTATAAAAAGTTTTTTCATAATGATAAGTATTGGTAAAACATTAAGAATGTGTTTTGTAATGATACGCAAGGTAAAAAAAAATCAACAAAGACGTAAAAAAAACAATTATTTTTTCGCAAATTTATACGACTCCCCATTTACCACCAACACATACGTACCCGTTTGTAACATGGATACATTTATCTCTGCCGAAAACCCTACATTCTGCTGCAACAAAAGTTTGCCTTGCAAGTCGAGAATTTTGATTTCGTTGTTTTCGGTGGGTAAGGTTAGGGTTAGTTTGTCTTTTACTGGGTTGGGGGAAAGAGAGATTTGCGGATTTATAGTATTGTTTATTGCTGTTCGTTCATAATAACAATCTTCGTATTTTGAATCTTTCCATAAATATTGCAAATAGGTTTCTGAATCAAATGTTTGAGGGTATAATTCAGGGTCATATCGTATAGATGTCAAAAGTTGTCGAGATTCCGAGACGATTGGTTTGTCAAAATATGGGTAGTACAAACTTCCAAGGTCTTTAATCCATACATCATCGGAGAAAATGAAGCGAGGTCTTTTGGAGAGTCCTATATCTATTGTATCAATATCAAGAACTGTCTTCCCGTTAAACGTATCTCCTATTTTTAAGGTAAAATCATAAAGAAGTTTTTCGTTTTTTTCACCTTTTTTAAGAAATAGACTTTGTCCGCAGATGTTTCCACTCTTATGTAACCAATATCACTCCAAGAAGTTCCACAATCATTAGATGATTGCAATATCAAATACGTATGATTGTTTATATATATATTGTTTAACTGTACAGGCATTTCAACTGGACCATC
>JAEEQV010000155.1:0-5840 GCA_016285445.1 Bacteroidales bacterium | reverse complement strand
GGTCCTTGGGGTTGATACACATAGCGGTATCGCCCATGATCGTCTCTGGACGAGTTGTGGCAACCACTGCGTAATATCCTTTTGCATCCTTATGCAGAACCTCCCCTTCCTGATTCGTAGGAACGACAGGATTTTCGGCTGCATCGGCAACGTAATATTTCAGATAATATAGTTTGCTCTTTTCGTCGCGGTAGATCACCTCCTCGGTTGAAAGCACCGTCTGGGCTTTCGGATCCCAGTTGACCATACGAAGTCCGCGATAGATAAGTCCTTTTTTGTACAAGTCAACGAACACCTTCATCACACTTTCGGAACGAAGGTCGTCCATAGTGAACGCCGTTCTGTCCCAATCGCACGAAGCACCAAGTTTACGAAGCTGTTTCAGGATGATACCTCCGTGTTCGTCGGTCCATTTCCAAGCATGTTCAAGGAATTGTTCACGAGTCAGGTCACGTTTCTTAATACCTTGCTGCGCAAGTTTGTTCACCACCTTCGCTTCCGTGGCAATGGACGCATGGTCGGTTCCAGGAACCCAGCACGCATTTTTGCCCGTCATACGAGCACGACGGACCAAAATATCCTGAATCGTATTGTTCAGCATGTGTCCCATGTGAAGCACGACAGTCACGTTTGGTGGCGGAATCACTATCGTATATGGTTGACGATTGTCGGGTTTTGAACTAAAAAACTTGTTGTCGAGCCAATATTGGTACCACTTTGCCTCGACATCAGCAGGATTGTATTGTGAAGGTATATCCATAACTAAATTTTTAGACCGCAAAGGTAGCAAAAAACACTATTACGCCAAATACTCAAAGGAAATTAGTTGATGGAAAGCACAAATCTCTTAGGTTTAATTACCAATAGTTTATAGTTCTTGTCTCTATTTTATAATCCGCACCAGAAACAGTGAATTGACACGTATCACATTCATCACCCTCCTTAGAATATATCTTTTTGAAACGCTTTGTCCAATTTTTATTGTCATCTCGTTCAAGGATTATGAATTGTTGTTCCTCTTCACGTTTTGTGCCCTCGCCTTCCCATTTTACAAATATTTTTACAAGTTCTCCGTCGTCGTTATAGGTATATTCAGATGTTTCCACACCTTCAACACCATATATGTTTTCTGTTTTAACAAAGCCATTGGCATCGTATGCATATTCATGCACCACAAAAACATCATCGCCGTAATCCCATATAGTATCCTTTGTTTCAAGAATCTTATCGCCATCCATCTTTGTCACACAGGATTTCAAAGTATATTGCGACACATACTTTACAAAGTGTCCGTCGGCATCGTACTCCAAAGAAAAGCTCGGCTCATAACGATATTTAGGATTTTGCAATGAATCGGTATATGTTTCAATTATCTTGTAATTCTTAACTCTGCCGAAAAAGTTGTACATTCTCAAATCCTGTGTGAGAAAACGACTTTGCAGTGTTTCCCGTTCGATTGCTTGTTCCACAGGTTCTTCCGCAATGGCTTGCTGAACTGTATTACTGTCAACTACGGCAGAATCTTCGTTCGAAGCATTCGGCGACTTCCCATTTGATGAACAACCAGCCAAAACACTTGCCGTTAAAGCAATGATTACAAACAAATAAGATTTCTTTTTCATATTCTTTATTTAAGTAAACAAACTTAATTGTTTTTTTTGAAAAAAATCTTATTTCAATCGAATTATATCACCCTACCGCTTGCTCTCTAATGTCAACAATTTCTTTTATTCATAGCAAACAAAATTGATTCACGTAAAAATCAAAAAGGAATAACTTTCGTCATTCCCTTGAAAATAGATAAATGATGGCACGAAAATCTTCGTCTTGAATAAATTCCTAGGTTTTCAGTTCCACATTTTGGCAAATGTTCAGCAAAATACAAATATGGGAACGAGAATGTTCGTAATGGATTCTTTTGTTACAAACATTTGTATGCGACAAAACCAATCAAAAAGAATGGCCCATACTTTCGGATAATTCGTTCGTTGGAACGAATGAATTACCAATAGTGCAATTTAAGATAGATACAAATTTGGTTGAAAATTATGCCTTATTCTATAGTTTTACTTTAGTTTGTAGAAAATAATTCAAAATATTGTTTGCATAATGATGTGTAATATTTATGTTCAGTAAGGAATGTAACCGACGGAAATCTGGAAACTGAGGTGTCAAAATGTTTTTGTCTTTATTTTGAATTTACGTAGGTTACCATCTGTATAGTATTTCGTCCATTCATTGGGTGAGAATGTAGTATTTATAAGTTCTGTAATTGTTACAATTAAAACAATCATTGCTAGGGCACCATTGTTTACACAATTTTTTTATCAATTTTCGCTGGTTAGGATAAATTAGAATGTACTCTTTTTTTTTAGGTCTATATATTATTCTTTTTGCAACAACATTAACATCCCAGAACTTATAATTATATATTAGAAAATGTTTTTTATTACTTATTTTTTGTTCCGTAAGACATCCATTTTCAATCCTAAATAACGAATAACCTTGTAATACATTGCGTTTATAATAATCTATTCTTCCTTGTATAGAATCATAAGCCAACCACGGCAGGTATGGACTACCATTAAAATAGCATCCTATGCTATATCTTTGTAAACCATGATTGATTTTATATATGCCATGTAGAGGTAAGTCTGTTTTTTTATTTTTTATGAATTTCTCAAATGCTCCCGTTGACGCTATTGAATGGTCATAAGGAAAAGAAACACATTTGGACTTTTTTTCTGGATCACAATACCTATATGTGTGTATTTGTGTTCTATATGTCTTTTTAATCTCTCTTTTTTGTATTTCAATTGTATCTTTTGAGAAAGACATAAAAGGCAAAAAATCTTCTATCATATATTCAGTTTCACCGATAATAAGATATTGCGGACCTTTTTTCAAATCTAGTGGTGGCAATTTTCCCTGATTATAAATATTTTGAAATTGTTCCCAATCTAGTGGCATATAAATATTTTGAAATTGCGGATCATATTTTGATACGTTTGTAGTTACACAAGAATACGAACATATTATACAAATACAAAAAAGATTTATTATTTTAACATTTGTTCCCATTGCCAGAAATCATTTTTTACAGGTATCCGACATTCTCATTTTTTTTTACTTTTTTATTCTGCTACAGGACGGATAAAATAACCATTTCGATTGTTTCTATGCGACCAAAAAGGATGCCCCCCTCTTGCAACAGTAAATACATTCGACTTCGTACGATTAGCATAATATATTGAGTTTGACCAATATACAGCAATATCGGCAATAAGGTCTCCAGCGTAAAATTCTACTACTTGATCCCCCAAACTCAGGTAAAAATTTGGCTCTGAATGACAATATCCGTGATTTGGTAACATCAGAGAATCTCCCGTTGACTTATCAACAAATATTTTGATTTTATATGATGGATGATCATAATGCAACACCTTTGTCGTATCCAATAGCGACTGTATTTCTTGTAATGACGGGATTCTCCATCCACGTGGACTCGGGTCGTTTTGCGATTCCCATACAGTGTCTTCTCTATAAGAGTCACATGCTGTATAGTTTTTATTCTTTATTTTCCATGATTGACGACAATTCCATTGATAATATTCTCCAGTTTGAATATAAGTCTCAACAAACCTACCTGGTTCTCCAACATTTCTCGTCGCCCATTTGACACCATTTATCACCACACCTTTGTCGTAATAAAACGAGGAATCTATTTGAGCAAACAATTTCATTGTTGCTGAAACACAAAAAATCAATGTACTAACAACCACTTTTCTCATATTATTTTTCTCGTTCTACAATGATAAAATCAGCCCATGGCTTTACGTTCAAATATTTCTCTTTTGTGCCTTTGGGAACTTCCAGAATAATATTTTTATGTTTCCACGAAGCCGGAGCCTCTGTATTTTTAGGTTCATTCCAATATACCACAATTTTTTCTAATGATTCTGTTTCTTTCCAGTTTTCGCCATCAATCAATGTAACGCTTTCAGGTATCTCAATATATTTTTTCCCTTGCAGGAAAAATTCCAGGTCGCACACTCTTGCTATGTCTTTCAAATCGTCTTTACATAAAGAATCTTGTATAATACAATCCTCTTTTGTCCATATTGTTTTGGGCTTTTTCTCTCCCGAACAAGAATCCATCCCCCCATTAGAATATTTCACAAAGCCAGGAGCTATGAGTACTTTTGCCCTGACATTTACATAATAGCTCTGGTTATTGTGACCATGACAAGCATAAAGTTCTCTTATATATGCCCAATCTCCACCAAAAGAGCTCTGTTTGCTATCCTCATCGACTTCGTATAGATATCGAATATCCGTCTCTTGAAACCTTTCATGTTTTTTATTCTCATATACAACATACATATGATCTGTACATTTGCTTTTTCTACTATCGTTTTCTACACCAATACAATTTTTCCATCCAATTTTTTTAAAATTTTCATCACGAAGTTCGCAAAAGTAACCCCTCTCTGTTGGATAAGACGTTCTTCCTTTTATAATCCAATAATAATTTGACTGTTCGTTTTTTATAGGAAACCCCTTTGTACCTCGCAATCCTTTTCTTGTATGAATTATCTTTGTTATTCTATTGTAATGGATTTTTAAGTTGTCCGATTTCAACGACTTTGCAGTATCGCTAATGTTTTCAGTATAAACGTTACCTTCTTTATCAATGAAATTTGTACAATTCGTAGCATAAATCTTCCAGGCACTTGTCCAGTTTCCCCTAGTGCCTTCATACGCTCTTTTCCCAACAAAGACACCATTTGCATAGTTTTGTACTATCCTAAAATCCAACACACAAGGAAGAATTTCGTTTCCGCATGTGTCAATCAATCCCCAGCGTCCTCTGTACATTACGGGAGCTACACCATTGTTAAATGGCATATATTTTTCGTATTGTAACAAACATGCAGCCAATTTCCTGTAATTTTCATTTTGGGAATACGTACAAAACGAAAACAGTATGCAAATTAGCGTGGTAATAATATTATTTGTCCTTATACTTTTCATAAATTTGTTTCCATTGCCATTTCCAAAAAGAGTTTTTTTCAGTAGGACAATATAGTACTTCCCTTTTTTGGACAGTTAAATTTTAATTTATAGAGTATTTTAGAAAGAAGAAGTTCGTTTGTAAGAGCCCCGTTTTTCTGAAAACGCCCATAATTTTCTTTCTACAAATATATACAAATGATCCCCATTACGCCCATCATCCTGCGAACTTTCTTGTCTCCGACCTCAAAACCACGCCTGTTCAGTTCCACACGCATCCTCGTCACGCATTCTTCAGCAACTCCTGCTTCCACTTGCAGATTTGGTTCTGGTTGATTTCGTACTTCGTTGACAGTTCCGCCAACGTCATCTGACCTTTCACGGCCTCCAATGCAACTTTTGCCTTGAATTCCGCACTGAATTTTCTTTTTGTCTTCATGACAGCAAATTTAACTTTTTTTACACTTAACTCGCTGTCCTAAATTTGGGGAGTATTATAGATAAAATAGTTGAGAGACGAAAGTTGAGAGTTGAAACAAAAAAGACAAATGATTTTCATCATTTGTCTTTTTTGCAATGTGAGGAAATTATTTCCGTCTACCTTTATGATTACCTCTGTCGCGGTCGAAACGGCGTTCTCTGTCACGGCGGCTTCTGCCAAAATCTTTTCCTCCACGAAAATCTTCACGACGACGGGAATCTCTGCGGCCGTCACGGCGAGAATCGCCTCCTTCCGACATTGCCGGACCTGTAGATTGTGCCACCTGCACTGAAACAGGCAATCCGTCGTATGTTGCATTTGCCAAACTACGTAAGACTTTGTCTGT
>JAEEQV010000154.1:0-5897 GCA_016285445.1 Bacteroidales bacterium | reverse complement strand
ATAGAAACCTTTTGTTTCTGGAGCAGGCAAGTAGATTACATCGATTGTTCTGCTGTTGCTAAATTCACATTACTCAGCATCGGTGTACGTATAAGTGATAGTGTATTGTTTTTGACCAGCATTATCACCATTTGCCTTAGCATAGAATATACCGTTTGAACTGATTGCAGAAGGATCACCTGTGATAGACCATACGCCAGAGCCAGTTCCATTTGCAGAAGCTGCATTCACATTGATTTTTGTTTCTTCTGTCGTGTAGCAAACTATTTCAGATTGTTTGTCGAATGTAACTGTAGGCAATGGCAATACTGTCACTGTAACTTTAGTCATAGGACTTTCACATTCGTTACCACTGTTCTTTTCGTTAGCTGAATATGATACATAGAATGTAGTTGTTCCGTCAGCCTCTTTTGAAAGACCATGAGGATATGAAGCTTCTGAACCTGCAGGGGCAGTCGTTGTTGTAATCAATGATTTTTGTTCATTGTACCAGTTCCACTTTAAGGAAGTGCTGCTTGATTGCGATTCAACCGAAGCACCTTGAGTTCCTTTCAAAGGATCAAGATCGAAACCATGACATTTCTTGTCACCTGTTACCGTAGGAGCTTCCCATGGACAGTCAATCAAATTCAATATCACTTCTGTAGGAGTACTTTCACACGTATAAGCATCGGTTTGTGTAATCCAATATTTCTTAACGTATGTTTCAGCAGAACCAACTTCTGTCTTCAACGCAGTCTTGTCTGGCGTGTAAGCATCACCAGCAGCTTGCAATACATTATTCTTAGTTTGCGTATCGTACCACGTAATTGTTTGTCCTGTTGACGTTCTTGTACCTGTCAACAAACCAGTAGTAATTCCGTCGATATTACCAATCAACCAATTTGTCGTACTTCCTGTAGGAGCTTCCATAAAGTGAGCCGTCGTTTGTGATGTCACTGTTGTTTCACAAGTAGTTCCATCAGCATACGCATCACTCGTTACCGTATATGTAAAGGTAGCTGTCTCACTATCTCCCGTATAATCACCCGGTAACCATTGGAATCCATTCAAAGAGCCTTCGTCTGCAGAAAGGACACCGTTTTGCGGATTTACCGTCACAGGAACAGTTTCAGTACCTTTAGCACAGATATTTTCAGGTGATGAAATTGTAACAACTGGATTGTCAACAACGTGAAGTGTTACCTTCGTACCTGCCGACCAACAATTTTCCTCACCGTCGTATTCTGCTGCATAATATACATATTCACCAGCAGCTGTCAAATCAACAGAACTTGCAGCAGGAGTAAACGAAGTGCTTGCATCTTGCAAAATCCAAGAATTAGCTTCTGTACCGTTCTTACCTACTGGATTATCTGTCAACCATGAAATCTTTTGGTTAGTCAACGAACTTGTCTGTGTTGCCGTAAATTCTTTTAATTGTGTGCCAACACATACATAGATGTCAGATGCTCTCGGAGCCATAGCATTACAAGCCGAAATGTTAGTTGTAACCATCACGCTATCGCTATAGCAACCACTGCCGTTCACCGTCATCATTGCACGTACCAAATAATGATATGAACCAACTGTTGTTTCAGGACTTTCATAGCTTGTAGTTTCTGAAATAATGGTATTACCTGCTTCTGGATACCACCATTGCAACTTATCAGCCGGCGTGTTCATAGTAGCCGTCATAGGAACTTTTCCTGCCAAGTTGCCACTGTTAATCATAGCATTAACATCATCGCCCGGTGTTGGAACAGCAGGTTTCTTAACCTCTATGCTGAAATCGTCGCTATTTTGACATTTATATATATCAGTATATGTATAACTAATGGCATTTGCACCAACGGTTTTCACTTTTGGATCGAATACATTGCTTGAACTTGATTCCGTACCAGTCCAAACACCTGTACCGCCAGCAGGAGAAACATTTGTTGCCACATCTATTGCACCACCGTTATAGCAAAGTTCCGTAGGATTAGCCGATGTAATTTCTACCGTTGGCAAAGCGTGAACAGTAACTTCGGCACTTGCAGTTCCAGGACAACCGTTTGCATCTTTATAATCCAAAGTAATGGTATATGGATCATTTTTAGCGACATTTGCAGTTGGGTCGAAAGAACCGTCAGATGCATTAACCGTACCACCGTTATTTACAGAATATGTAAATGTACCATTTGCTTCTGTACCTTGCGTAGTAACCGTCACAACATCGCTATTGTTTCCGCTTACGCACACGCTATTGTTGCTAACCGAAATGGTTGGCGTAGGCATCTTGTAAACTTCAACCGAAGTTGAAACTTGTTTTGCCACGCAATGTTTATCACTTTCAAAATCGTATGTAATTTCGTGTGTACCGACACCAGCAACCGAAGGCGTATATGAAGCCTTAAAGTCGTCAACCTTCGTCACATCACCCGTCCATGTTCCAGTACCATTCGTACCTGAAGGTGTAACGATTGCCTTCAACGTTTGTGCCGTTTCGTTAGAAAGACACTCATTTGTCAACGTTGAAAGTTCAACTACAGGAGTTGGATTGACCGTGATTGTCTTTTCTGCACTACCCTTACAACCTTTCAAATCTTCAACTTGTACACGAACTTTATAAGAACCTTCAGTTGCACTGAAAGTAGGTGTTTGAATTGTTGTTGCATCTAATTTAGTTGCACCAGAGCCAGACCATGTTGTTGTTTGGAAAGTACCGTCAACATTAAGATTAATTGACACGTTTTCACAAACTTCAAATCCTGGATCTGCCGTAATCACTGGTGACAAAGTATCATCTACAATGACTGTTGCTTTTGCACGTGTCTTGCTCTCGCAACCGTTGATTGTTTGTGATACATAATAATAGATAGCAGGATTAGTAGCTACAGCCGTTGATGGAGTTGGAGCCACAGAACTTGCCGTACCACCTGTTTCATTATTACCATACCAATTCAATGTAGCACCTGACATTGGAGTTGCTTCCAATTGTTTTGGAGTATCGTCAACACAATATGCCTGATCTTTTACTGTTGGGGCATCAGGATAAGCATAGAATGTAACTTTTATTGTTTTTGCCTCTGCTTCGCAAGTTGTTGCACTTGTATAGTTCAACGTGATTGTAACTTCCGTATCAGTTGTCACATCGTTGGAAACCGTTGCCGTAGCACCGTTGCCCGTTACACCGTCACCGCTCCAAGTGAATGTTCCATCGCCAGCATCGCTTACAGTTGCTGTTAGCGTGATTGTACCGCCACTACAAACAGCATTTTTATCAGATGTCAATGTTTTGATTTCTGGTTTAGGATTGATTGTTACTTCTTGGCTAACAGCATCACCCGGACAACTATTTAAAGTAGGAACAATGCTATAAACTCCCGATTGATTTGGATCAGTCAATGTTTTCTCAGAACCAGAGCCATTGTTGGCACCATCTTTTGTCCAAGCGAATGTAGCACCCGTCGGGTCACTTGCGGCAGTAAGTTTTACAGAACCTGTTCCCTCGCAAATCATAGCCGATGCGGGGTCTGGCGTAAGTGTTGCCGTAGGACGTGGTTTTACAACGATTTTAGCGGTTCCCGAAACGGCCTCATTTTTACAATTACCATCGTCGTTAACCGATGTAACCGTATAAATATGTTCTCCAACAGCAGTTGGTACATCCGCCTCAACGGTATAGGCTGTTGAACGTTTATTCTTTGACTTGGTTGTTCCTGTATTGTCAGTATAATCCCAATATACTCTGAACTTAGGTTCACCATTCATTGTGAATGTAACAGGAGATGTAAAGTTTGCCTGATCGCCTTCACAATATTCACCGCCACCAGAAACTTTTACCGTTGGAACTGGATTTTCTTGTACAAGCACTTCAGCCGAACGTTGACATTTTTCTACTGTTGGTGCCGTATTGTCATATACCAAAATTTTATACGTTCCAGCTGCAGAAACAGCGAATGGAGCAGATTGAATACCGGGAGTTCCCGATGCCTGTCCTTGTACCACCCCATCCTTATACCAAATGTAAGAGAACGGAGCTGTAGCCGATGCTGCCCACTGTGTTGTTGTTAATGTACAATGAGGATCGTTTGCACACACAATCACCGTATCCTTTGTTTGCGAGATATAGTGATTATCACCATCTGCTAATCCAATAGTAAAGTTAGCAGGTGCGTCGCAAGGACAATCTTCTGGCACATCAATAGCAATACGAGTACAGAATTTTTGTGGAGTTGCAAAGTTTATATCATAGAATGGACCTGCATCATTACTTTTGTAATTATTACTTTTATCAGCAGCACCAGCACCAACAATAAACGTTCCACCTTCAGAATCTGCCTTATTTTCTATACTCTTATTAGATGTATATAGCACAAACGTGTTATTACCGTCTATTTGGGCACCTGAAGATGCACTCGTTTGAACATCAGAAATAACAAGGAAGTATGTTCCCACTGGCAAATTATAGTTGCCTGCATCAAATGAAACGGTACCCGTCAAATTATATGTATTTTGACTTGTTGCCTGTTGTGTTACTGTTGCTGTTCCTTGGAATGTCTTTACAGGAGAAGCATTAGTATTTGGTTGCGGATGGTTATTATTATCGTATTTAGCAGGATACAAACCTACTTTTACCGTAATTGTACCTGTCATATCAACAGGACTACTTGAACTTACATTCTGAGTATATCTAATTGCCGCCCTAACCTTCATTGAAAAATCAGTAAGAACCGCAGATTTCTTTATTGTAAGTGCTGGATAAGGAACGTTGTGCAACTGATAAATACTTTGCGATCCGTTTGTATTTGCAAACGAACTTGGAATGAATGAACCCAAACCGTCAGAAGTTTCCTCTACATAAATAGTTTTTGAACCATCTGCATTAGGAACAATATCGCCAATATAAATACTTGTTGATGCACTTCCTATGGTTGTTCCAATAGGTGTTGCATTAGCTGTTTTCTTATTATACCACGAATATACTGCCTTGCTTCCGCTTGCAGCGTTCACATTCACATCAATATAATCGGCATCGCCACAGAAGTGAAAATCTGGAATTGTGAATTTTTGTTCGTATGCCGAAATTTTAACCCTACCCTCTGCAGGCTCATAAACATAACAACCTCTCTGAGGACCTGTATATTCAATAAGAACATCATAGGTTCCAACCTCAGTTGCAAAATAGTCGGTACCACCAAGTTGCTTAATAGTTCCCGTTTGTACAACGTTTCCGTCCTTTTTCCACGTCATTTTGTAATTCTCCATTGCATCAATATCGGTCAACAAGAAACCCGACTCTATGAGCGTACCGTTAAATGCACTCGCACATACGGTCAAATCGTCAGACATTTGCACCGTTGGATCTTGCGCGTGAGGTTTACATTCTGGATCCAGATTAACTTTTTCTGCGTACAAGGCCACATCCTTTGAACCTAATCCTGCCTGACCATCAGCATTGTTACCCCATGCCCATACTGAACCGTCACCACGCCCATAGAATCCCCACGTATCACCACGGTTAATCAACACAACGTCGTCGTGAACCTTATTTGCTCCATACTGAATATAATGTGTTGCCGTATTAGATTGAGGCTGAGCAGGAGTAGCAGAGCCATTACCTGTTAAACCACCATTGGTTTGACTATCACCACCCCAAGCAACTGGTTTATTATCCACAGTAATAGCCATACCAAAACCTTGACCACCCGAAACATACTTGGCAAGAAGATAGGTTCCATCATTACTAGCCCCCGTTGTAAAACCAGCAGCTACTCGTTTGGGAGTTGCAGATGCACCAAGCCATTGCAAGTTATATTCTGTTCCATTTTGTTGAAGTGGCATATACCCACCTGAATTGTTCCACGCACCATTACCCCACGACCAAATATAACCATCGGTATCCAAACCGTATCCAATACCATCACCACAGC
>JAEEQV010000153.1:0-5898 GCA_016285445.1 Bacteroidales bacterium | reverse complement strand
TTATTCTACCAAAACAACCTAATGAAATACCGCACTCGATAATCCACCAGATTCCTTGCCTCGCGTTGCTCGGCTACGGAATGACGTTGCCATTAGAGGAAAGGGAAAAAAGAAAAGAGAAAATGGCTTTGCCATTTTCTCTTTTCTTTCCTTGTATCCTCCCGCCAGCCGCGTCATTCCGACCGAAGGGAGGAATCTGCTACAACCACCTGATTGCCAGAAACATGTAGAGACGTCACAATGTGGCGTCTCTACAAATACCATGATGTTCCTTTTGCATCGTAGAGACGTGCCATGGCGCGTCTCTACAAAACCTCCATCATTTATTATATAAGACCAACTTTACGCAATTCTGATTGAACAGCTTTTTTTCTATTATTGACACCCATTCGCCTGCTTGGATGTGGCAAATAAATAACAGGAACTTTTAGGTTTCCAAAAATAGCATTTAGCTTGCTGCATTTTTTTATGGCACATTCCGCTTTTTTCCCAAGCACTACGATTAGCTTGCCACTAAATAGATTGAGTATGTTCCCCATCCACATATCACCACACTTACAACACGCTTTTTCGAATCCGTAAGCATCCTTTGATTTACAGTGTACTATTTCCGTACTTACAACGTCATTGTTCAACTCATCGTACATATTCTTTTTCTGTTTTGTTATTGGATACTTAGTGAGAAATGCTTTCCCACTTGTCTTTAGTTCTTCGTTTATCCAATTAGTATAGTTAATAAGATATGTCCAAAATGGAACAGCAACTTCTTTCCCTGTTGTTTTTTTCACCTTCCCCTTTTTAAATCTATTCTCGAAGAAATCACAAATCTTTTTATCAGACCATGTAGAATCTGGATAAACTTCGTCACAATCAATAGAAGGGTTGGAACCAATATACAGAATTTTAGCCTCAGAAAGATGCCCATTCCATGGCTCTGGTATTTGTTTCAAAATACAATTGCTCTGGACCGATGCAATTTTATCGCAAGGATGCACCCCTAAATTGGTGCACCTTGCTATTCCTATACATAATGGTTTTGTCGGCATCTCTTTCAACATTCATTTTATTTAACATCTTGTACTAAACGTACAGGATAGCCATAGCTCATATCTACGCTTACCAAAGTTCCAAATCTATAAAGATTATAGTCGTATTCATCAGTATCAATGACGTTTGGCCTACTGTCATTACCATACCACGTGGAAGTCCAATACCGACCTCCACCACTACGACATTGGTTTCCCTCAACACGAACGCCCGCACTAGGAAGAAATATCGCGCCATACGACTGCATTACCTTCCATTCCTCTACAGAATACACGTTTGTATTATAATTCATATACACTTTCGGTGTGAATTTTACCGACGATGGCGTTTCCCAATCATCGGGCAACAATATGACACCTGTCTGATTATTTACGGTGCCACGACTCCACAATTCTCTATTCTGTCTATTGAGCACATAAATCCACTCGCCTGAATTGAGTGTCCTCCACATTCCTGATTTATTGCCTCCATTAGAAATTGCATTGTACACGCCCCAGTCGGCTTTGGCATAATCGCCCTGAAGACTATGGTTCTGGAAATAATCCCATTTATCTTTGCTGCTACTATATGGCTGATATGCAGTAAAAGCATTATAACTGGGAAGACTATATTGATAACCCGATGTTGCCCAACCAAATAAGTCAATCCAACCGCTATATGTTGACGAGATTTTATTATTTTCACATTTTGTGCCATTTTCATAAACCGTTCCCCAAAAATTTGAGTTTGCTTTATTGTAAGCCCCCACAATGTCCCACTGGTTTTCAGCAAAGCGCCACGTTCCTGTGCTTGCTTGGTATTGCAAATTGCCTTGCGAGAAATACACTTTCTTGGTTGCCGAAACGGAAAAGGCCTTCGGTATGGCTCCATTTACTATGGTTACTGTCTTTTTTATTGTGGTAAATGTAGTCTCACTGCCATACGACGTTCCTTCATTATTTATGGCGTATGCACGCACATAGTAGGTGGTTCCTTCCAAAAGCGATGAAAGCGTAACCGAGAAACTGCCAGTTCCCTTGCCACTTACTATTTTGTTGCCAGAAACGGTTGGGTTCGCCGTAGTGGCCCAGCAAACGCCACGCTCGGTAACCGAAGTCCCGTTGTCATTGGTCACGTTTCCGCCAACGGTGGCGCTACTGCTTGTCACGTTGGTCGCCTCAACGGTTGTTACAGTTGGTGCCTTAACTTTTGTAAACGAAAACCTGATTTGTTTGTCACTCGTAATAAATGCGGAGTGCAAGGTCTCAACCTTGGTTTGTGAATAATAGTACCCCGTGAACTCAAACTCGTCGCCTTCGTCAAAAGTAATCACGTCGTTGACAGACTTCAACACGGGTTCTGGTTTACTGGTCAGGACTTCGAGAATGCTTGGCTCCGTGCTTTGCGTCAACAAAATTTTCAGCGATGCCGTCTGATTGTTTGCCGAAGCAACCAGCACATACATGCCCGACGAGGCACCAATCTGGAATGCGTTCGGTCCCGCGTCAACATTGTTTGCGTAACGGGTAACAAATGTTCCGTTCGACGAATACAGCGTGAGGTTCAAACGTCCCGCCTTTTCCATATTCACAACCACTTCGTTGCTTGCCGTCTGCTGCAAGAACTCGAACTGGTCAACCGACTCAATCGGAGTTCCCGTCCCGCCTTGCTGTTCTTGTTTCGCATTCTTTTGCAACGTAATCACCTTGTCGGATTTGGCGAGTGTTTTCGTCGCCCCCGAGTTAAGGTTTTTCACTTGAATTTTGTCCATTTCCACATTTGCCGAAAATGTGACCTTGTAGTTGGTCTGGGCAAACAAACTTGTCGCCCCAATCACCAAAGCTCCTACGATTGAATAAAATCTTTTCATAGTTTCGTACATTTATAATTAATATTTCTGTTTATTATCGATAGCACAAAAAAAGCGACTCCCCGCACCAACGGCGGAAAGTCGCGTAAAGACAATATCTGCAAATGAAGAAGGGTATTTTACCCCCCCCCGTATAAATTATTGATTATCAATAAGTTACAATATCTTACATCATTCAAAATCATCCTTTGTGGAAAAAAATATGTCTTTTAGAGTTTTCAAAGATATATAATTTTTTTGAAAAACTAAACGCAATAATTTGTTTGTTTGATGAAAAATTTTTATTAAACTTGCATTACAAGAGAGAGATAATTGTCTCCTTGTGTAATACGATAAAGACGTTTCAAGAAAAAGATTTATGGCTACTGTTGACGACAAAGAACTGTTAGCGTGTTTGAAAGAAAAATTTGGTTTTGATTCCTTCAAAGGGCAATAAAAAGAGGTCATCCAAAGTCTTATGGCAGGTAAAGATACATTTGTATTGATGCCGACAGGTGGTGGAAAGTCCTTGTGCTACCAGTTGCCTGCAATTATGCTTGAAGGAACTGCCATAGTGATTTCCCCGTTGATTGCGTTGATGAAGAATCAGGTTGACGCAATGCGTGGTTTCAGCACCGACGACAGAATTGCCCACTTCTTGAACTCGTCGTTGACTCGCTCGGAAATCACCCAAGTGAAACAGGATGTCCGTTCGGGTATTACCAAATTATTATATGTGGCTCCCGAATCATTAACAAAAGAAGACAATATTGATTTCTTGCGAAGCATAAAAGTCTCATTCTATGCGATTGACGAGGCACACTGTATTTCGGAATGGGGACACGATTTCCGTCCGGAATATAGAAAAATCAAACCTACGGTAGAAAATATCGGTCGTGCGCCTATCATTGCCCTTACGGCAACGGCTACTCCCAAGGTGCAACATGATATTCAAAAGAATCTTGGTATGTTGGACGCTCAAGTGTTCAAATCGTCGTTCCGTAGAAAAAATTTGTATTATGAGATTCGTCCGCAGGTTGATGCGACAAAGCAGATAATAAAAATCATCCGTGACAATCCTGGCAAGTCGGGCATTATTTATTGCCTGAGTCGCAAGAAAGTCGAAGAACTTGCCAATACGTTGATAGTGAACGGAATAAAGGCGTTGCCGTACCACGCTGGTCTTGATGCTTCCACGCGTTCCGAAAATCAGGACAAGTTCTTGAAGGAAGATGTCGATATTATTGTTGCAACCATTGCGTTTGGTATGGGAATTGACAAACCCGACGTTCGTTTTGTCATTCATTATAATATGCCAAAATCGCTTGAAGGGTATTATCAGGAAACTGGTCGTGCTGGTCGTGACGGTGGCGAGGGACGTTGTATCGCATTTTATAGTTACAAGGACATTCTTCGTCTTGAAAAATTTATGGAAGGCAAGCCTGTTTCGGAACAGGAAATTGGCAAGCAGTTGTTGCTTGAAACGTCGTCGTATGCCGAATCAAGTTTGTGCCGCGTTCGTGTGCTGCTGAAGTATTTTGGCGAGGAAATGAACGAAGATTGTGGCAATTGCGACAACTGTCTGCATCCAAAACCACAAATTGAAGTGATGAACGATGCCGTAAAGGTTTTGAAGACGATAAAGGCCGTTCGCGAACGCTTCAAACAAGGACATATTGTGGAAATCTTGATGGGTACAAAATCTACTGAAATCAAGACTTACAAACATGATGAATTAGACGAGTTCGGTTGGGGTGAAGACCACGATGCGAAATATTGGAATGCAATCATTCGTCAGATGCTGATGACGAGATTGTTGGACAAGGAAATTGAAAATTACGGCTTGCTGAAAATCACCAAGGCCGGAAACGATTTCTTGAACAAACCTTATTCGTTCACCATCACCGAAGACCACGACTACGAGCAGACGGAAACCGATTCTGACGCTCCACAATCGGGCGCAGCGCTGGATTCCACCTTGGCTTCCATGCTGATGCAGTTGCGAAAAGACGAGGCGAAAAAACACGACGTTCCTCCGTATGTTATTTTCCAAGAGGTTTCAATCAACGAAATGGCGACGCAGTATCCTATCACATTGCAGGAGTTGCAGAATATTTCCGGTGTGGGAGAAGGCAAGGCTCAAAAGTATGGAAAACCGTTCGTTGATTTGATTGCACAATATGTCGAGGAACACGAGATAGAACGTTTTCAAGATGACATTATCGTAAAATCGGTCGGCACGAAGTCGGAAATCAAGAAACAGATTATTGCCAACATTCAGAAACACTTGCCGTTGGACATTTGTGCCGAATCGCTTGGTTATTCACTCTCGGAATTGCTGATTGAGATTGAAAAGATAGTAAATTCGGGATTCTCGTTCGTTTCAACCATCACAAAAAAATGTATTCTTGACTATTACATAAACGACGTGATGGAAGAAGATGCCATTGAAGAATTGTACGACTATTTCTGTCACGAAGAATCGGAAAATATTCAGGACGCCTTTGATGAATGGTGCTCCGATGGTACTTATACGGAAGAAGAGGTACGTTTGGTAAGGATCAAGTTTTTATCAGAAAAAGCTAATTAAAATACTATGAAGATTGCGGTAGATTTTGACGGTACGTTGGTAGAACACAAATATCCAGAGATAGGAGCAAAGAAATTATTTGCTTTTGAGACATTGCGCGAGTTGCAGAAACGTGGCGATTTCTTAATCCTATGGACATATCGCTCGGGAAAATTGCTTGACGAGGCTGTGGAGTTTTGTCGGAAAAACGGTGTGGAATTTTACGCCGTGAACAAAAATTATCCCGAAGAAGAGTTCGACGAAACGCAAATGAGCCGTAAAATTGATGCCGATGTGTATATTGACGACAGAAATGTGGAATTTTTGGGCGAGATCGACTGGTCGGAAATATGCAAGAAACTGAAGGTTGGCACAATGAACGAAGCTGATTATGCCACCCCGAAGAAAAAATCATTTTTAGGTAGTCTTTTTGGAAAATAGCGAGCAGACAACG
>JAEEQV010000152.1:0-5931 GCA_016285445.1 Bacteroidales bacterium | reverse complement strand
TTATAAACCGGTGTCAGGATTTTATATTAAAAAATAAGACGAAAATAGTTACTGCAATTCTGGAAAGCAAGGAATTGGTCGAGTTAATCCGACAATAGGTCACGGAGGAAATGTCCGAAGAGGAAAAACAAAAAGTTAAGGAACAAATTTTCGATTTGCTAAAAACGATACCTTCGTTGGCAATCTTTATGCTTCCAGGAGCCGTTGTCATTATTCCGCTTATAATGAAAATACTTCCTGAGGAAATTTTGATGCCAAGTTCGTTTGTGAACAAAAAAAATCATTAAACATATTGATATTCACTTGAATGTTAATATGTTTAATGATTCTTATAGCTATGAAATCTTCGGGCTTCTTAGTGTTGCCACTTCTTGAAGAAATCATTTCCCTTGTCATCAACCAAGATGAAAGCAGGGAAGTCTTCAACTTCGATTTTCCAGATGGCTTCCATTCCGAGTTCTGGGTATTCAACACATTCGATTGACTTGATGTTGTTTTGAGCCAAGATTGCGGCAGGACCGCCAATCGAGCCCAGATAGAATCCACCATGTTTCTTGCAGGCATCGGTAACACATTGTGCGCGATTACCTTTTGCCAACATGATCAAACTGCCTCCGTGGTCTTGGAATTCGTCAACATACGGATCCATACGGCCAGCAGTTGTCGGACCCATTGAACCACATGCCATTCCGGCAGGAGTTTTTGCAGGACCTGCGTAGTAAATTGGGTGGTCTTTGATGTATTGTGGCAAATCTTCGCCGGCATCCAAGCGGGCTTTCAGTTTTGCGTGTGCAATATCGCGACCAACTATAATTGTTCCGTTCAAACTCAATCGAGTTGAAACAGGATATTTCGACAATTCTTTCAATATGTCTTTCATAGGTTGGTTCAAGTTGATTTTCACCACGTCGCCTTCGCCAGCGTTACGAAGTTCTTTTGGAATCAATTCGCCTGGATTGTCATCCATTTTTTCAATCCAGATACCTTGTTCGTTGATTTTACATTTAATGTTACGGTCGGCAGAGCAGCTTACGCCCAAACCGATTGGACAGCTTGCCCCGTGGCGTGGCAGACGGATAATGCGAACGTCGTGAGCCATATATTTACCGCCGAATTGAGCGCCCAGACCGATTTTGTGAGCTTCTTCCAACACTTGTTTTTCCAACTCAACATCGCGGAACGCACGTCCGTATTCGTTTCCTGTTGTTGGCAACGTGTCGTAGTAGTGAGTTGAAGCCAATTTCACCGTCAAAAGGTTTTTCTCAGCCGAAGTACCACCGATTACAAATGCAATGTGGTATGGCGGACACGCAGCCGTTCCCAGCGTCTTCATTTTCTCAACAAGGAACGGAACCAATGTACCCGGATTTTGAATGCGGGCTTTGGTTTCCTGATACAAATATGTCTTGTTGGCAGAACCGCCACCTTTTGTTACGCACAAGAATTTGTATTCCATACCTTCGGTTGCTTCAATGTCAATTTGAGCAGGAAGGTTGCATTTCGTGTTCACTTCTTCGTACATTGAAAGAGGAGCGTTTTGCGAATAACGCAGGTTTTCCTCGGTGTAGGTTTTGTACACACCAAGCGAAAGAGCTTCTTCGTCGCAGTAGCCAGTCCACACTTGCTGACCTTTTTCACCATGGATGATAGCCGTTCCCGTATCTTGACACAAAGGCAATTTACCTTTCGAAGCCACGTCGGCATTACGAAGGAATGTAAGAGCAACATATTTGTCGTTGTCGCTTGCCTCAGGGTCTGAAAGAATTTTAGCCACCTGTTCGTTGTGAGAACGACGCAACAAGAACGATACATCGCGGAAAGCGGCGTTTGCCATGGCCGTCAGACCTTCTTTTTCGATTTTAAGGATTTTGTGACCTTCGAATTCGCTAACCGAAACGTAATCCTTTGTCAGTAAATAATATTCCGTCTTGTCTTCTCCAAGAGGGAACATAGGTTGATAATGAAATTCTGCCATTGTTTTATTTTTATTTTAATGTCACAAATATATAAAATACATTGGAATTTAGTTCTTAGAATTCTCTCTTAAGCAATTCATTCATAAAAATCTTTAGTTCTGATTTCTGATTTTCAGGAAGTTGAATCTCATCAACCAAACGCATTGCCTGTTGAAAATAATCTTCAATCTTTTCTATAGATCGCTCTTTTACCTGTGCTTTGTTGTACAATGCCACAACACGGTCGTATTTGGTTTGTTCGTCGGATTCGGTTGACGACATAAGTTTTATAAGCTGCTCTTTATCTTCGGATTGCAACGTTTGCAAAGCTTTAA
Organism: Bacteroidales bacterium; assembly: GCA_016285445.1. Taxonomy (GTDB): domain Bacteria; phylum Bacteroidota; class Bacteroidia; order Bacteroidales; family UBA1715; genus UBA1715. Next base: position 3,641 of record JAEEQV010000152.1, on the reverse strand, counting down.
TCAATAAATATGTTTTTTTGTTGACACGAATATCGCCACCGATTTTTTTCCCGAAGGTCGCCTCGTTGCCGAAAGTGTCAAGCACGTCGTCCTGAAGTTGGAACGCGATGCCAATCATTTTCCCGATTTCGTACAATGTATCGGCATCTTTGCTTGACGCACCACCGACAATGGCTCCTGCTTTTAGGCAAGCGGCAATCAAAACTGAGGTTTTCAGTTCTATCATACGAATGTACATTTCCTCCGAAACAATGGAATCTTGCAGTTTTGCAACTTCCAAATCCACGTCGTATTGCTGACCTTCACACACTTCCAATGCCGTTTTGTTGAGCAAACGGAAGAGTTGAGGTACAAATTCGCCAGATTCTTCAAAAAATTTATAGGCAATAATCATCACGGCGTCACCCGAAAGGATTGCCGTGTTTTCATCCCATTTCGTATGGACAGTAGGAATGCCACGGCGAAGAGGAGCTTTGTCCATTATATCGTCGTGAATCAATGTGAAGTTATGAAATGTTTCAAACGCAAGAGCCACAGGAAGAGCTTGTTCGAATGAGTTGGAGAACATTTTTGACGCTAATAGTACCAACGAGGCACGGACACGTTTGCCACCGTTTTGCAAAATATATTTACACGGTTCGTACAATCCTTTCGGTTCGTCAAAATCGCCTGCCTGTAATTTCTGGTTTAAGGCGTCGTTTATGTATTTCCAGTAATTTTCTAAACTTTTCATATCGTATGTTATAAATATCCGAATTCCTCTAAGTCGCGACGGTCTTTCTTCGTAGGGCGTCCGGCACCTTTGTCCCGATACACGGTGAAGACCATTTTCACATCTTCCAATTTTTGCAATTCTGATTGTGGAGTAACGTCTTTTACAAAATCCACGACAACTTTCGCCGATTCCCGTTGTGCCAGCAGTCCGAGAACTTCGTAGGAACGCACGATGGGAGGACGCTTCACGCACACCACATCGCCAATTTTTACAATGTGTGACGGTTTCACATACACACCTTCGATTGAAATTTGATTGTTTTTGCATGCTGTGCTTGCCAAACTGCGAGTCTTATATAGTCTCACAGCCCAGAGCCACTTGTCAATTCTCAAATTTTCCTCAATCTTTGGCATTAGAGTTCAATAAAGTTTTTCAATATTTGAGCACCTATCAGACCACTTTTTTCGGGGTGGAACTGAAATGCAAAAAAGTTGTCTTTTTCTATTCCGGCACTAAAGGGAAGCACGTAGTTACATGTTGCCGTGCTAAACGGATTCATTTCGGCATAATAACTATGCACAAAATACACGTAACTTTCTGGTTGAATGTTTTTTAGCAATGTGCCTTTCAAGTCTGTAATGGTATTCCAACCCATGTGTGGAATCTTCTCCGTTCCCGAAGGAAATCGTTTCACGTTTACGTCGAAAATACCCAGACAATCCACGTCGCCTTCTTCGGAGTGCTTGCACATGAGCTGCATACCAAAGCAGATTCCTAAAAACGGTTGTTTCAACGAAACAAGCACTTCGTCTAGATGACGTTCTCGCAGATAAGGCATAGCCGTTCCTGCATCGCCCACGCCGGGAAAAATGATTTTGTCTGCTTTGTAAAGCACGTCGGGGTCGTTTGTTATGATCGGCTCAATACCGAGACGATTTAATGCATAACTGACAGATTGAATGTTCCCCGCGTTATATTTAACTATAGCAACTTGCATATTTTATTATTTGCTACAAAGGTAGGAAAGTTTATACAAACAACCATTTAATTGCAATGTTTTTCTATGCTTTTCAATATTTCACGCAATAGGAACTATTATCTTTTATCATAGTTTTTAGGTAGGAATTACATGTTGCAGACCACTTGCAACGTATGGCTGTTTTGATTGTCACGAGAAAACAATAAGAAAATATTAAAAAATTTAAAGCAACATCTTAAATTTTGTAAGAATTGTAATACATTTGTCCAAATTAATTCAGAAATATAAGACAATGGAAAAACAAAAAAGATTTATTTTACCAGAAAACGAAATTCCTACTCAATGGTACAATATTGTTGCGGATATGAAGAACAAACCGCTGCCAATGTTGAACCCGCAGACAAAGCAACCAATTAAGGTTGAAGAACTTACGGGTTTGTTCAGCCGTGCCTGTTCCGAACAAGAATTGAATCAAACCGACGCATGGTTTGAAATTCCTGAACAAGTCCGCGATTTGTACAAATCATACCGTTCCACTCCGTTGGTACGTGCTTACGGATTGGAAAAAGCACTCGACACTCCTGCTCACATCTATTTCAAAAACGAAAGCGTGAGCCCTGTCGGTTCCCACAAATTGAACTCCGCTTTGGCTCAAGCATATTACTGCAAACAAGAAGGCGTAACCAACATTACCACTGAAACAGGTGCTGGACAATGGGGTGCGGCTCTTTCGTATGCAGCAAAAGCATTCGGATTGGAGTTGGCTGTGTTTATGGTAAAAGTAAGTTACAACCAAAAACCATATCGTCGTTCTATCATGCAAACATTTGGTGCGCAAGTAATTGCGTCGCCAAGTATGAGTACGAAGGCAGGACGACAAATCATTACCGAATCGCCAAACTACCAAGGTAGTCTTGGTACGGCAATTTCCGAAGCAGTGGAATTGGCTATGCAGACGCCAAATTGCAAATATGTGCTTGGTAGCGTGCTTAACCACGTTACGTTGCACCAGACAGTTATTGGTCTTGAAGCAGAAAAACAGATGGCTATGGCTGGCGAATATCCCGACATGGTGATTGCTTGTTTTGGCGGTGGCTCTAACTTCGGTGGCTTGTCATTCCCATTTATGCGTCACAACTTGGTTGACGGAAAGAAAACAGTATTCCTTGCTGCCGAGCCGGCTTCTTGTCCGAAATTGACACGAGGAATATTCCAATACGATTTCGGTGACGAGGCAGGTTACACGCCATTGTTGCCAATGTTCACGTTGGGACACAATTTTGCTCCTGCACACATTCACGCAGGTGGTCTTCGTTACCACGGAGCAGGCTCTATCGTTAGCCAGTTGATTAAGGATGGTATGATGAAAGGTGTTGACATTCCACAATTGGAATCGTTCCAGGCAGCATCATTGTTCGCACAAACCGAAGGCATCATTCCTGCTCCCGAATCGGCACACGCAATTGCGGCAACTATTCGCGAAGCAAAGAAATGCAAGGAAGAAGGCGTTAAGAAAACTATCCTCTTCAACCTTTCTGGTCACGGATTGATTGATATGACGGCTTACGACCAATATCTTGCAGGCGATTTGACAAACTACGAATTGCCAGACGAAATCATCAAAGAAAATGTTTCGAAACTTGAAAAGATAGTATAGAAATACAATTTAATAAAACAGTGTAGGTAGGGGCGAAAATGTTTTCGCCCCTACTTTTTTTATAAGGCTGATATGAATAAAAAAAGCACCCTCAATTTCTTGAGAGTGCTTTCGTGGGCCCTGCTGGGCTTGAACCAGCGACCACCTGATTATGAGTCCTATTCTGAATTTCCATAAATTACTGATACATAATTAGTTATAGTGTTTTATGAAATCTACTTGCGAGTTTGGTCTTTTTACATTTTGAGGTGAAAAACGGAAGAAAACGTCAGATTTTCGACACAACCACC
>JAEEQV010000151.1:0-5970 GCA_016285445.1 Bacteroidales bacterium | reverse complement strand
GGTTGGACAGCGACGTTCCAGATTGGGCAAAGGCAGAGGAAAAACCGACCTATGACTACAGCGAGATAGAAAACGTGCCAGAAATTCCAAACGTGAGCGGCTTTGCGACAAAAGATACACTTTCATACTACACAACAACGGAAAAGTTGGAGGACACGTTGGATTACTACTTGTTGGACAGCGACATTCCCGACTGGGCAAAGGCAGAAGAGAAGCCGACCTATGATTACAGCGAAATTACAAACGCTCCAGAAATTCCAAACGTAGACGGTTTGGCAAGCAAGGAATTTGTAAAAGATACGATTGCTTTCTACCCAACGACAGAAAAGATGGAGGACACGTTGGATTTCTACTTGTTGGACAGCGACGTTCCAGATTGGGCGAAAGCAGAAGAGAAACCAGCGTATGACTACAGCGAGATCGCAAACACTCCAACTATCCCGACGACGGTTGCCTCATTGGAAGATGCAGAGGATTATGCGTTGAAGACAGAAATTCCAACAAAGGTAAGTGACTTGGACGAAGCTGAGAACTATGCATTGAAAACTGATTTGACTCCGTTGGCAAACGTACAGGCAGACTGGAACGAGGCAGATGAGGAATCTGAGGCATATATTAAGAACAAACCAGCAATACCAAGCATAGATGGTTTGGCAACTACGACATACGTAGATGGTAAGGTAGAAGGCTTGGCAAGCATGGAATTTGTAAAGGATACCATTGCTTTCTACCCAACGACAGAAAAGATGGAGGACACGTTGGATTACTACTTGTTGGACAGCGACGTTCCAGAGTGGGCGAAAGCAGAGGAGAAACCGACGTATGACTACAGCGAGATAACAAACACTCCAGTACTTCCAAGTGTTGATGGCTTGGCAAGCGAGGAGTTTGTAAATGAGAAAGTAGCTGATTTGGCAACCAAAGATACTCTATCATACTATGCTAAGAAAGACACACTATCTTTCTATATAACGAAAGAAAAGTTAGATGATACGCTGAATTATTATACGTTGAAATCTAATTTTGATGCATTAAAAACTGAGTATGATGAGTTAAGAGAACGTGTAAATAAGTCTGCAGCTTCGAATGTTAGGGGTAGAATTAGTGATAAATGTGATGTGAAACCTGTGAAAATTTATCAAGGAGCTTTGCTTTCTACATTTAGTGTAGCATCAAATAGAAAGGTTGTTTTTTCACAAGGAAATTTGCAATATAGTAGAGTAGGAACTCATGCCACGGCAGATGGTATTGATGAGGGTACTTGGCGTTTCGCAGAGCATCAATATGATGCAGTGGGGGGAACATCATTGGGAATTTATCCAGAGGGAAAATTAAATCCTGCAGGTAAATGTGGTAATGTTTATTACAATGGTGTGAAATGTGATAATTTAGAAGCTGTTATTAATGAAGAATATGAGGGGTGGTTTGATTTGTTTGCGTTCGGAACGAGTGGTTGGAATAATGGTAAATTAGTGTATAAACCAGGACAGTTTACGGACTGGAACTCATCTCCAGGAGATTATATTAGTAATTTTAATGGTAATAATATAAAGGCAAATTGGGGACAGTATAATTATATTAATATAGGTGAAGATAGGGAAGTTACTTGTAATTTGTGGCGTATTCTTTCAAAGGATGAATGGAAATACTTGTTCTTTCAAAGAACGAATGCTACTGCTCTTTTTGCTACTGGTATAATACATTTGGATACGCCTACAGAAGATGGAATAACTGATATCTACGGAATTATATTGTTGCCAGATAATTGGACAGAGAACCCTGAAGGCTGTGATTTTAATCATACAGCAACACCCTCATCATCAGCATATTCTTATTCAGACTATAATATGAATTCATATACAGAATCTCAATGGGCGTTGATGCAGTCGTATGGAGCTGTCTTTTTACCGTGTACAGGAACATTACGATATGATTATAGATATTCTGATAGAGAAGATAATCTTTGTTACACTCATGCTGTTTACACTGAAATATATGGTGCTTATTGGACTGCAGATGAACAAACAAGCTATCTGAAATTTGACAGAAAAAAGACCTCTTTGGGGATTCACAATCAGGATTGGGCAATGAGTGTTCGTCTTGTTGCAGATGTAGAATAAGATAGGTGATAGAAATATCTGTAATTATTCCTTATCGCAATACGATTGATACGTTGTTGCGATTATTGGACTCAATACCAGCTTCCAATGAGATAGAAGTATTGGTTGTGGATAATAATGGTGAATCACCGTTGAAAAAAGAAGATGTACCTTCTTCTCGTGATTTTACGTTGTTGTATTCAAAACAAGAGGTGTATGCAGGAGGGGCAAGGAATATTGGTTTAGATAATGCAAAAGGAGAATGGGTGATTTTTGCAGATGCTGATGATTACTTTTGTCCTGATGCCTTTACTCAATTTCTATTAAAGAAACAGTCATCAGCTGATATTATTTATTTTAAATCTAAATCAATAGCAAACAATACTAATTTTTGTGCATTAAGGGGAGAAAAATACTCTTCTTTGGTTTCAAATTATGCGTCAACCCCAAGTGTGTTAAATGGCCTCAATTTAAGGATACATTACATAGTGTCTTGGGCTAAAATGATTCGAAGACAATATATTATAGATAATCATTTTAGGTTTGATGAGATAGCAAGCGGAAATGATATCAATTTCTCTTTGAAGACAGCATTACATACAGAAAAAATAGAAGCCGTAGATGAATATGTCTATGTAGTAACAGAATCATCCCATTCGTTATCAAAACGACGAGAATATCCCTATGTTTCGGCACGGTATAAGGCAACGTTACAGGCAAATAAATATCTGCGTGAACACAATCTTTCACAATATCAGCGTTCCATAATGTATAATTTCTTGTATTGTTGTCGGTATGGTCTTCGTCCTGCATTTTGTGCGGTACGGTTGATGTGGCAGTATAGGCAAAATCCGTTTATAGGATGGAGGAATTGGTGGGGGACGGTGAAAAGGTTAACATCACACTAATTATTTTACTTTTTTAATCATTGTTACTTTTCTCTTGACAGAAAAGTAACCAAAAGTTCAAGACGGACCTGCTCGTTAGGAGATTCCTATTAATCTTTCTCTTCCTTCAATCGTTTTAATTGTTTTTTGACTTGTTCCAATTGGCTGTTGACGTAAATTTTGATGGAGAAGATGGAGCCTGCCCATATTAGGCATTGCGACAGGTAGTTGAGTACGCTGTCGCTTATCTCGCCAAAGGGTGGGGCTACGAATCCTGCCACCGACATTCCCACGCCTGAAATCAGCATGCCAATTGCTGTCATGTATTGTATCTTCTCCTTGTAATCCAACGGTGTGGCATATTCCTGCACCAGTGATTGTATCTTATTCATAACTCGTTTCTTTTAATGTCTTACGCAACCGAATTAGCTCGGATGCCGAAACGGACGTGACCGAGACCGGGAATTGCTACGGAGTGACGTTTTAAATGATTATTTCCAGTACGGTAGCTATACCAAGGTGTTCAATCGATTGACAGGGCAAACGTAGTGGCTTTGCCTGCACAAATCAAGGGCAGGAAAAAAAAATTGTTGGGTTTCACGCTTCTCGGAAAATGTATCGGTACAATGAGGAGGCACGTATGGACAGAAAAATTTTTTTATAGGCAGGAAAAATTTAAAAAATCGGGAGGAAAAAATTTTTATCTCGCAAGAGAAAAAAAATTTTGTCCAAATCTGTTCCGTGAAGAGAAACTTTTTTCCTGAAAAAAAAATAATTGTTGATTTTTATGCTGTCTATAAAAAATACCGATACAAATTGTTGAGAAAGTATAGTTGTTGCAAGAGAAATCGGGTTAAAAAACGCATGAAATTGAAAAAACTGTACTTTTGCCACTGTCTTTGAATAGTCAAGGAGATAAATTAACTGTCACCAATGAACCCAAACGATTCGATATTGATAGCCGATATTATACGTTATGCATATAGTTGTCATAATTACGAAGCGGCAGCACCTATAATCCATTTGTTGGATAAATATTGTGGTACCACCGACCATGCACAGGAAATTTGGCTGGTGGCAAAAACGTTTTTAGGGGGATGGTATAAAATTCCAAATCACCCTAAGAAATACGCTGCACTCACGGCTGTTATGGAATCAGAAAACTGATGCGTCTGATTGTCATTCAAGAGCAGGAACGAACTCGCCATACTTCCAGATTTTACGCTAAAATTATGCACTATAGTTCCAGATATTACGCCAAAATTACGTACTATACATCCGAATTTTACGCTAAAATCAGTCTTTTCGGTGATTTGTAGATTTTTTACAATCGTCTGTTACTTTTCTCTTGACAGAAAAGTAACGCAAAAGGTCAAGACGGACCTGCTCAGCTAAAAATCAATTTCGTTCACTAAAGGCGTTGAAGTGCCAGTCTATCGTTACACTAACTTTCTCTTACTAAGGTACCAACGCCTTTTTAACGTTCTCTCCATTGATTTTCTTAACGCTTCGCAGCTCAGTCGGAGGGTCGTGCTGACAAAATGCTCTGCAAAAATTAATACAAAAAGCCAAACATCCACAAAGGTATCTGATTTTGATAGGAATATTCTATATCATCTTTTACAATAAAACCTTTCCCTTCGGAAACAGAGGCAAGTTGATGCGTTCCTTTTTTTCGTCCGCCGACCTCAAAGGTATAACCTGAAATTTCAAAATCAGATATATCTGATGCTGTCACAAAATGGGAAACCTGAGCCCAAGTCAAGAAAATGCTTTCTCGTATAGTACCTATGTTTGGTTCCTGTTCTGCAAGCATGTATGCAATATTCGGATTATTTAAATATATTTTTTCTATTTTCTCCAATAGTTTAATACCATTTGCTTTGGTACGCAACACATTAATGATTCCTGCTTTTTCAAGATATGCCATATATTGTGGCAACGTATTTCGCCGAATGTTCAGATTGCGTTCCAGATTCGAATAATTCGGTTTGAATGGGACAGATTGGGCTAACACATATAACAATGTCTTTAATTTTTGAACCGACGCAACCTCCATTTCTGCAAATTGAGGAATGTCGTATTCTACGATTTGTTTTATAACTCCGTTGAGTCGCATAAAATAGTCTGATTCTACGAAGAACGGATAGTAACCCTCATGTAGGTATTGGCGAAATAGTAGTAGGGGACGGGCCTTGTCCAACGGAAACGATACTTTGCCATGCAAGATTTCATCTAACGTGTACGCAGGCAAATTCCACCCTTGTGATATGTTTAAGAACTCGCGAAATGACAGTCCGTGCAATTTATATTCTAATTTTCGTCGACTCAAATCAGCACCGCCTTTCTCGAGTTCCAAGATGGAAGAACCTGTATAAACAACCTGAAGTGCTGGGATTTGATCGTAAATGTTCTTCACCTCAACTGACCATCCTTTATATTTGTGAATTTCATCAATATACAAACGTTTACCTCCCTGCTGGTAGAACGACAATGCCAAATCGAATAATCTGTGTTGAGTAAAAAAGAAATCGTCTGCCGAAACATACAAAGATTCATCTTGATTATCATATAATTTTATATGCTGAAGAATCATTGTTGTCTTGCCGACACCACGAGAACCAAGAATGGCCACCAATCGTGAATTCCACGAAATTTGATCGTGCAGATAACGGATAAAACGAGTTTCTGTTCGGTCAACAAGCATTTTATGTGTTGTAAATAACTATTGCATATTGTTCTTTTTTACAAAAATATATGTTTTTTATAAAACTGCGCATTTTATTGCGCATTTTTATTTAATTTTTGCGCACTTAACTGCGCATTTTTTATTATTTGATCATAAATTTTTCTTCTCATACACGATTCTTAAAAGTTTTTATGTGGAAATATACACGATTCTTAAAATGTTCCATTTCTTTTTGTGGAAAAAGAAACGGAACCCAAAGAAAAGCCCCCGACGGACCCGCTCGGCTAACAATCCA
>JAEEQV010000150.1:0-6024 GCA_016285445.1 Bacteroidales bacterium | reverse complement strand
CGTATATTTATAAATACCCAACGCACCAATAACCACGTACGGGTTTTCCACATCGGTCTCGTTCAGATAGTACGGAGCCTCGAGCAGAGCCCAATCGTGACCATCCCACATATATCCTTTCCAACTGAATTTATAACCGCCATCGGCCAAAAGCGATACTTTGGTGTTTCGAGTAACAGTTATGCTTGTATCATTGTTGTTTACGATTTTTGCAGACGGGAAGTTATCGCTAAAACGAGAGAAATAACCATACATAGAACCCATCAGACGGTATCCCTGACCTTCACCCCAGTCGTGAGCAGTCGAGTTCATCATACCCATGTGGAACAACGAAGTCGTATTTTGCAAGAAATACGCACCTTCGGGCATATCATTCCGTGAGAAATAAATTCTTGCCACTTTCCAGTCCGTTCCGTCAATACTTTGGAACGAGGCATTGTTTATGACGCTGTTAGAAGAACCATTCAGCAAGAAATCCTTTTCACCGTCACCTTTCACCATCAAGTTCATATAAAACTCTTGGTCGTTCTGAGAACCATATGTTCTCACAAAGCCCATTTTATAAGAACCCGTACACATTTCAACCGACGGCAACAAAGCACCGGCAACCTCGCAATGGTAACCCGAGATATGGAAGGCATATACAGGATTTGATGTTTCAATAAATGTATAGATTGAATTCGGATCAGTCAACTCCAAAGTGACAGTTTCGCCCTTATTCAATGCAGAACCATATTGTGCACCGTTCAACATCACGACAGTGTTGTCTTTTACCGCAGTAATGGCAACCAATTCATAGAAATTATTCGAATTCTTTTTTGCTTGCGAATATCCCTGTCCTTGCACAATGAGATATTTTCGACCTGCAAGCGAGGTTGGCATAATCTGGTCACCGATATAATCCTCGCAATCGCCAGATTCCGTGTAGTAGTCTGGGTATGCAGAGTCTTCACCGATTGTTACGGCAATAGGTTTTGTCGACTTTATGTACGTTCCCGACAGACGAGAATTAACATCCTGACCTTTGGCACGCACAACGTACGTCTGACCTCTATCCAACGTAACCGATTTCGTGGTTCCCGAAGGGATTCCCACGCAGTTCGTCGTTGGCGTAATGTTTACGATAGTATGGTCTTGCGTAGCAACAATCACAATATATGAAAACGCAGAGTCTTGCACAACAGTGTTGTCGGGTACGCCGACACCATTGTGGAACGGGTCGTTGACCATCTTATTCTGGAATGGCGTATAGAATTCCTTACCCAATGCGTTTTGTCCTTTCAATGAGAAAATATCGGTATTCAACACCGACGCAATTTCATAGTATGCGGTAATCAAAGCATTTGAACGAATGTACAAACCTTTGTCTTCAACCACATTACCTTGCTTAGAACATTGAATGTTTGCAATATATGGCGTCAAATCAACCGAAGCGGTACTATTTGCCGCAATGGAAACGTTTGCAATCGTCAAACCCAAAGCTGGCAAGGTCACCATTACATCGGCATCGGCATCTTGGGTAGCCAAACGCAAATAAATTGGTCGTCCACCAACCTTGTACGGATAACTTTCCGGCCAATATGGGGCGTGGTCGGTATTACCGAACGGAGCCGCAAACCAAAATTCATAATCAACTTGTGAGAAAGAAACCAATGTCATTGCTATAAACCCAACGACAGTCATCAAGAATCGTTTCATACGAGTATATTTTTGTGTACGCATACTAACTTTTTTCTATATTACAAAACGCATTTTTACCATAAGACTCAACCCTCTAGCAAAAGGTTTCACCTAAAGCACCAAAATAACAACAATTTGTTAAAAAAAACAAGATTTTATAGACTAATCTTCCGAGAAGAAAGCCGAAACGTTACGATATTCCAAAAATATCCTTGCTCGAGATATACAACCAATGTATTTTCCGTGGTCAAGAACGGGGAAATTATAGTGCCCACTTTTTTGTATCGTTTGTACCACGTCGTCCATACTGTCGTAGGGTGAGAAGAAATATTCAGGGATATACATCAAAGTTCTCACGTCAACTTTGTTGTACAATTCGGGGTTGAAAATCATATCACGAATGTCGTCAAGTTTTATCATACCGTACATTGTACCGTCTTCACCAACGACAGGGAAAATGTTTCGTTTTGATTTTTTTATGACTTCGACCAAATCACCCAACGTGGCATCAGGGTCAATCGTAACAATATCTGTTTCAATGAGTTTGTTTATATCAAGCAATGTCAGAACCGATTGGTCCTTATCGTGTGTCAGCAATTCTTTTCGCTTGGCAAGCATATAGGTGTATACCGACGTGTCTTCAAAAATTCGCACCGTGGCGTATGAAATTGCCGAAACCAACATTAATGGAATGAAAAGTCCGTAACCGCTCGTTATGTCCGCTATCAAGAATATTCCCGTCAACGGGGCATGAAGCACGCCGGCTATCATTCCGCACATTCCCAACAAGACAAAAATCGACTCGGGAACGCGAATGCCAAAGTACGAGAACAAATATGAGAAGAACAGCCCGATAACCGCTCCGATAAACAATGACGGTGCAAAGATACCTCCCACACCACCTGCGCCAAACGTGAGCGAAGTGGCTATGACCTTAACAAAGATAATCGATGCGAAGAGTATGCAAACAATCATAAATTGCCCTTCGTATGGTTCAAACAACGATTGCGAAAACAAAAACGAATAATCGCCACGAAATGCCATGTTGATTTCCTTAAAACCTTCACCGTACAACGACGGGAAGAAGAACAATAACGCACCAAGACACAAGCCGCCAATGTACAGGCGTTTTTTCTTGCTCTTGATTTTTGAAAACGTGTCGTTCATCAAAACATACATCTTCTTGAAATAGACGGAAATCAATCCTGCTATAATTCCCAAAACCACAAACGACGGCACGTCCTGGAATCGGAAGTCTCGGTTGAACATATCCACCGAATGAAACAACACGTCCTGTTCCCAGAAAAAGTATGAGGAAAGCGTCGCTATTGAAGACGTGAGCATCAATGGAACAATTGACGACATTGAAAAATTAGCATAAATCACCTCCAAAACGAAAATGACCGCCGCAATCGGGGCGTTGAATATTGCCGCCATTACGCCAGCAGCACCACAACCAATCAGCACGACGCACTGTTTGTAATTCAGTCGGAAAATTCGTGCGAAATTCGACCCGTACGCTGCACCTGTAACGATACTCGGGCCCTCCAATCCCACGGAACCACCAAAACCGACGGTCAAGGCACTTTCAAGCATGGAAGAAATCATGTTGTGTGGCTCAATTACGCCTTTTTTTCTGGAAATAGCGTATAACACGCCAGGTACGCCAATGTTGGAGTCACTTTTTATGACATATTTTATCACGAGTAATGTAAGCGTGATACCAATTATCGGTAAAAAGAAATACAAGAAATTTTCGCCCGAGGTTGGAGACCACAAATGAAGCAAATATTGGATTCCGTGCACCATCGACTTCAACACCACAGCCGCCAGTCCCGAGGTAATACCCAGCAACAATGACAAGGCATACATCAGCTGTTTGTCGGTCACATGTCGTAACCGCCAACGATAGAGCTTACTCCAGAAAGATTTTTTTTGCGTTTTCATGCTTGGGAATTTCTGCAAAATGATGTTTGTCCAAGGTTATTTCAATAATTCTTCTTTTATAATGCTAAATGTTTGATTGGCAACTTGTAAAGCGTCACTTTCTTGCAATCCTTGTACAGAGATGGGTTTCCCAAAACACACGGTTACTTTGGTCGGACGAAAACGCATATTGGAACGCGACCACGCTTTTGCAGAATTTTTTATGGTAACAGGAACAATGTCGGTCTGAGAATTGATGGCTAATTTGAAACCTCCTTTCTTGAATGGATTTAGTTCTCCCGTTTTTGTTCTTGTTCCTTCAGGGAAAATTGCGATGTCCATTCCTTGAGAAATCAAATCGACAGCTTGTCGCATACTCGATACCGATTTTTGCGCATTTTTTCTGTCTATAAAAATCATTTGCATTTTTCGAAGAACGAATCCTGTGAAAACGTTGTGTTTCAATTCTTCTTTCGCCACGAAATGCAGCATTCGTTTCGAACCCCAGAAAAGACATGGAATGTCGAAAAACGAGGAGTGATTTGCCATAAAGACATAATTCTTTTTCGGGTCAAGATTTTCTAATCCTTCGGCCTTGATAGGACTGAATATGATGTAGGAGTTCACGGGTGCCCATAAATGTACTGTGAGCCAAAGTGTTGCTTTTGAAGGTAGTAATAGACTTATTACGTAGACGTAGAATAACGTCCAAAATGCCAATAGTATAAGTTGGATGAGGTTAAGTAGTATCATAAGTTAATTCATTATGATTTGAATCGAATTAAATTTTTATTTTTACAAAGTAAAAGATTTTTTTTCAAATGAGAGGTAAAATATATCTAATTCCGTCTGAAATGGGAGAACAATCACCTGAAGTGTTGTTCCCTTCGTATAATGTCAGTGTCATGCAGTCACTACATTATTATATTGTAGAAAATGCTCGGACTGCTCGGAGGTTTGTGAAAAAGGTTTGTCCCGAAAAAAATATAGAGGAGACTATTTTTTTTGAGATTAACAAACATAACCCCTCCGAAAACCTTGCGGAAAAAATGGCCCCGTTGCAAAACGGTTCCGATATAGGGATTATGAGTGAAGCAGGAATGCCTTGCATTGCCGACCCTGGAAATATATTTGTCGCTGAAGCCCATCGATTGGGAATACAGGTCGTTCCGCTTGTCGGCCCCAATTCCATAATCATGGCGTTGATAGCATCGGGATTCAACGGACAAAGTTTTGCTTTTCACGGATATGTGCCGATAAAGGAAGAACGGAAACGGATGCTTTTAGCATGGGAAAGCAGGGCAACACAGACCAAAGAGACACAGATTTTTATGGAAACGCCATATCGGAATCAGCAGTTGTTTGAAGATTTGCTGGCTATTTTACGACCGGGAACGAGATTGTGTATCGCGACGGATATTACTTTACCAACTGAAGAAATTCGTACAAAAACAATTGCGGAATGGCGCAAGGAAAAACCAAATTTACTAAAACGACCATCAATATTTCTTATTTTGTGACGTTTTAATAGAAAAAATTGTATCTTGCATTTGTAATGCGATAAGTATGTCGAAACAAAAAATTGACTTGGAGTTTGAAATGAATACAATGCCTGGCGTATTGTATAAATATGTTGCTACTCCCGACGGCTTGGCAAAATGGTTTGCCGACGATGCTGCGAGCGAGGATGGCACCGTGTATTCTTTCCTATGGCATAAGGAAATTTCCCGTGCCATTGTTCTTGATTCTGCCGAAAATGTGTTTATTCGTTTTCGTTGGGAGGAGGATGAGGAAGACGATTATTTTGAGTTTAGGATTGAACGACAAGAATTGACGGGGACCTACGTGTTGCATGTGATAGATTTTTCCGAGGAGGAGGAGTATGATGATGTTGTTCGATTGTGGAATTTTCAAATTGATAATTTGAAACGGTTGTTGGCCGCTTAGGTATTATGTTGGGGATTAAGAAATTAGACTTATTTATTCTAAAATCATATTTGGTACCGTTAGTCATAATTTTTTTCGTGACGACTTTTCTGTTGCTCATGCAATTCTTGTGGCGTTACATTGACGACCTTGTAGGCAAGGGACTAGAACTACGGATAATTTTGGAACTCTTCTTTTTTGCGGCAATGGGTTTGCTCCAAATGTCATTGCCCTTGGCTGTGTTGTGCTCCTCGATATTTGCGTATGGTAGCATGGGCGACACTAACGAACTGATAGCAATCAAATCGGCAGGTGTCTCATTAGCGAGAATCATGTTACCGTTGATAGTGTTCAATGTCATTTTGATGGCAGGGGCGTTTGTTTATGCGAATAATGTGTTGCCGTATTCTAATCTACGGTTGTGGTCCTTGATGTTTGATGTTAGAAACCAGCGACCAGAAATGAATATAAAGGAAGGTATATTCTTTGATG
>JAEEQV010000149.1:0-6034 GCA_016285445.1 Bacteroidales bacterium | reverse complement strand
TATTTGTTGCATTACTTGGGGTTACCGTAGCAGACAACTGTACTGTACAACCAACTGCAAGCGATTTTGAATCAGGAGAAACTGTAATACCTGAAACTAAAACTGGATTAACCGTTATTGTCTTTGTTCCATATTTTGTATTATCTTTAGTTGAAGTAGCAGTAATTGTCACCGTTCCTACAGCAACACCTGTCACAACACCATTTGTTACCGTTGCAATTTCCTCATTGGAAGAAGACCATTCAACGCCTTGGTTTGCAGTATTTGGAAGTACCGCAGCTGTCAATGTTGTTGTACCGCCGACTAAAATTTCTTCATTAGAACCAGTAACTTCAACACCTGTGATTGCAACAGGATTAACAGTTACGCTAATCGTTTTTGTAAAATTCTCATTTGCGACTGACGCTACCGTAACAGTTGTCGTACCTTCATCAACAGAACTGATAATAATTTCATTATTGTTTACTGAAACTGTTGCAACAGCTGTATTAGCAGATACTGCTGTAACAACCTGACTAACCGATTCAGGAGTTATTGTAGCCGTCACAGTTTCCGAACCACCAATTTCCATTTCCACCGATTCCTTATCAAGAGCAATACCTGTCACTGCAAGTGGTTTCACCGTAATAGTAACTGATTTTTTCACATTACTACAACCCTCAGCCGTACTGGTAGCAGTGATTGTTGCTGAACCTTCAGCAACACCAGTCACTTTACCATCGGAAGTAACCGTTGCTTTTGCATTTGCCGATGACTCCCACGACAATTCCAATTCTGTCGCATTATCTGGAGTAAAAATAGGGGTCAAATACATTGATTCTCCTACTGTTATCTCGTATTCCAAAGGATCAAATGTTACTGCTGTAGGTTTAACCGCAGGAGCCGGAACAACCACTTCATACGTTGCAATAATGCTTTGATGCATTTTTGAACGAGCAGTTATTGTTGCCTTTCCATAACCAACTCCTAATACACGACCTTTATAATCAACCGTAGCAACTGTTTCATCGCTTGATTCCCACAACACAACCGGATATGTTGCATCAGAAGGAGTTGGCGTGGTTTCCAAATATAATGTATCACCTTTTATTCCACTTGCAATACTCATTTCTCTTGGATTAGGATTTGCCGACAAATGACTCTTTGTCAAATCACTTGCACTTATCAAATCAATATCCAATGCTGTAAGCGCTTTAATAGGATTAGCAGAATTTGTCATTAATTTTACATCATCAATGTATGCATACACCCAATTAGACATGTTTTTGGGTGTTTCTGGATAATCAGTTGTAAACTGCCATTGTAATTTAACAACTTGAGATGGATCAAAATCACAGATTTTACCCCATCCTGCTGCTTGAATCAATTCAGTAAATAAAATTTGTATTTCTGTCCAATTGTTACATGAAGGAAGAACATAGTGGTGGATGTTCCACTCACAATTGTCTGTCATCACAAAATTAAGTTTACACTGAGGTCCTTTGTACATAAAGGTAACACCTGTATTTTCACTCCAATCGACAACACCGTTATCGTTATCCTTATGCATATAAGTACCTATACCTACATAAGAACTATATTCTCCATTCTTTGTTCCAGAGCCTAACTTAAATCTTGCACTAATACAATATGGCTTTCCATCAGGTCCATTTACACTTCCATCGATAGCAAACGGATGTGCAGACGAAGAAACTGGTTCTATTACACTCACTTTGCTCGGTGCGCCATTTCCATCGTCAGCATCATTATATGAGAACCAAATACCACCAAGGTTATTAAATTCATTTCCATCAGATACTTCATCAATAATAACTTGACTACCAGCAACCATACTAATTACAGATTGCTTTGTAAATGCTTCAAGAGCAACATCGTCGGAACTTGATTTTATACTTCCCTGTCCGTTGTATGAAACTTGGATAACTTGTCCAGGAGAAGCTGCTTTTGATACATTTACAATAACTTTCTCGCCAGAAAGAGTAACTCCACTCACAACACTTTGAGAAGCACCATCATAAAATACCGTAAATGTAGATGCATTAGCACTACCTGTTAATTCTTTTGAAGTTGTCAAAATAATATTTCCGTCTTCATCCGTTTTTGCCGATAAAACTTTTGGAGGATATTTAGCACCTGCAGCATCAGGCGACCAGAAGTTTCCTGTCAATACAAACATTGTAATACAACGAAGTGTTGTGTTAAAATACACATCATAATCACCTAATGCTTTAACAGCAGAATAGCATTTATCCAAACTATTTTGATTAGAACTTGAACTTGTCATCATCGGCAATGCCATTGTTGAATAAGAACCATTGGCATAACGACCACTTTCAGGATTACTAATAGATCTATTATCGAATGGACCTTTACAAACACTTGATTCATGTCCTTTCACGAAATTTACCAATTTAGTATTAATTGCAGATGCGCCTTCGGAACAATTATTTCCATGCCACAAATAGTCAACAGCCATACGCCATGGGTTACGACAAGCATCAGCTCCATAGCCATAACCACCGGAACCTGTTGGACCGCAAGCATTTTCCGTACCACTACTTGCATCACACCAGTTACTAATCAAACCTGAGGTGCTATTCATATTCGCTTTTAAAAGTTTATTCGATGCATTTATTGCTGTTGTCGACCAAAACGAAGCATTTGCAGCATCAACTTTTGCGAACTCTACATAATATGCAGGAGCAAAATAACTCGGGTTACGACATGAATTAGCACTACCCCAAGCATCACCATTCAATGCCTGACCATCGGCAGCCATCTCATAGGTTTTAATTGTTTGAATCAATTTTACCGCATCATTGGTATATGAACCACCTGGCCATTGTATTGCAGCAATAATTAACGCCATTGCAGCATCTAACTCAGCATCAGTTGCACCATTTTGACCACTTGCACCACTACAACCGTTGATTTTCCAGTTCATCACACCGTTTCCATTACGATTATTCTTGTAGTATTGCCACAAGCCATCGAAAGTTGCCTTATCATCGGCATACACCGAAAGCAACATACCGTATGCAATACCTTCAGACACGGTAGAGGAACCATCATCGAATTTTACACGATATGAACCACCTCCACAAGACGTCACATACTCTTGTTTCCAAGCATTATACGCATTCTTAGCGTCATCTGAACTGGCATTCGTTGGCACAATACCATACTGATACTGCCCCTTACTACCAAATGGCACTTTACCATTTCCAGAGTTTATCTGGGCAAACACACCATTACATAACAATACACTCAAAACAAGAGTGACAATGTTTAAAAAATATCTTTTCATAACCTAATTTAGTTTTCAGTTTTTAAGTCCGTAAAATTACAAATTTATTTTATTATAAGACATTTTTTTTCACAAAATCCCTATATGATTAATGGAGGATTTTTAAACATCTGAAAATCAACAGAATACAACGACACAAGGTAGAGCACTACGTTTCTACAAACACAAATCCGTGATATTTAGGTTGTAGGGCTGCCATATTATGACAGCCCTACATTGCATCATGGGAATAGGAAGAACACGATATGTTTGCACAATTCTGTGATGAATAATTGTAGAGCCCCATTGCATGGGGCTCAATACTGTAACCGAGTCGCAAGCATTGCGTCTCTACATAATAATAAATCAAAAAAATCGTTATTTTTGCAAAAAATATTGCATTGAGGCGTTGCGTTCCAATCATATTGCTTTTGTTTTTGTCTTTGCAAGGATTTAGCCAGACAAAAAAGATTCTTCACGACCAATCGTACGATAAGAAATGGTTTCATCTTGGCTTTACTCTTGGCGTTAATCGTATGGATTACAGGATTTTCCCTGATTCCACATTGCTTATGACGGGTTTATCGGACTCTATTTATAATGTAGAGGCACATGGAACATTAGGAATTGATTTGGGGATTATTAGCGAATTACGTCTTGGTAATTATTTCGCTCTCCGATTCCTGCCTGGTCTGCTTTTTGGACAACGAGACTTAGTGTATCAATTGAGAAAGGGTAACTCGCCTCGTTTTGAACCTGAGTTGAAAGAATATCGGATGAAAATTCCAAGTATTTATATTGATGCTCCTATTCTTGTGAAATTCAAGGGGAAACGCATCAACAACTATCGTCCGTATTTGGTTGGTGGAATGGCTGTCCGTTACGATTTGGACACAAAGCGAATCGGACACAACAACGACGATTATTCCATAAACCAACAGCCACTTGATTATTTCTACGAATTTGGCTTTGGCATTGATTTCTTTTTGGTGTACTTCAAACTTGCAACTGAATTCAAGTATAGTTTCGGGATGAAAAACATTCTTATTGCCGAACCTACCGAATATTGCACGGTAATCGACGCACTGAAAAGCCGTATGTTCATTCTTTCTTTTCATTTCGAATAATATGGTTCATACACTCTCTTTTCAAGTTTCTCCCAAAATCGCGGCAAACGATTTCCTGCTCAAAAAACAGGTAGCGGAACAATTGTCGTTGCCTATGGCGGAAATTCACGAGATACGTATTACCAAACGGTCTATTGACGCTCGTTCACGGAACATAAAAATCAACCTTTCCTTGCTTGTTGCAAGTGGCAACGACCAAAGTGTTCCATTTGAAAAGATTCACTACGAGAAACGTGATGTTTCCTTGCAACCCGAAGTTCACATTGTGGGTGCAGGCCCCGCGGGATTATTCGCCGCATTACGTCTGATTGAACTGAATTTGAAACCGATTGTCTTGGAACAGGGAAAAGACGTTTCGGAACGAAAGAAAGATATAGCAAAACTCAATCTCAACCAAGGATGCAATCCACTGTCTAACTATTGTTTTGGTGAAGGTGGTGCGGGAACCTTTTCCGACGGGAAATTATACACTCGCTCGAAAAAGAAAGGCGACAACCGACGTGTGTTGGAACTCTTCGTCTTCCATGGAGCAAAACCCTCAATATTGGTTGATTCTCACCCTCATATCGGCTCCGACAAATTGCCCGAAATCATTTCCAATATGCGAAAAACCATTTTGGAATGCGGCGGTGAGATACATTTCAATAAGCAAGTTACTGATTTCGAGATACATAACGATACCATCACTAAACTGATTTGTTCTGACGAAACCATTCCGACAAAACATGTCATTTTAGCAACTGGTCATTCTGCACGGCCGCTCTATTACGCGTTGCACAACGCCGGAGTAGAATTGGAGGCAAAAGCGTGTGCCATGGGCGTTCGAGTGGAACATCCGCAAGAATTGATTAATCATATTCAGTACCATGGCAACGTCATGAAAGAATTGCCTGCCGCAAATTATTCCCTCGTACACCAAGTTGACGGTCGTGGCGTGTATTCTTTTTGTATGTGTCCCGGAGGTATCATAGTACCATCTATGACGGCTGATAATCAAACCGTTGTAAACGGCATGTCAAACTCTCGACGAAATTCGCCATACGCAAATTCGGGAATGGTGGTTGAATTGCAACTATCTGATTTCAAAGATTTTGCGTCATATGGAGAACTTGCAGGGCTCAAATTTCAAGAACAATTTGAAGCACTTGCCTTCCAAAATGGCGGCCAAATGCAAATAGCACCTGCACAAAGGATTTCGGATTTTGTGCGCAATAAAATTTCCGGCTCATTACCAAGCACATCCTATATCCCAGGAATTGTCAGTTCGCCAATGCACTTTTGGATGCCCGACAGCATTGCCAAACGACTGCAGGATGGCCTAAAATTCTTTGACCGACAAATGCATGGTTTTGCGAGTTCCGACGGAATTATTGTCGGTGTAGAATCCCGTTCCTCCTCGCCCGTTCGCATTCCGCGAAATCAGGAAACGCTTTCTCACGTACGTATTACAAACTTATTTCCTTGTGGTGAAGGTGCTGGGTACGCGGGAGGTATTGTTTCGTCTGCAGTTGACGGTATGAATTGTGCAGAATCTGTATGGACGAAAACTCACAAATGACAAAAACATATAAAATCACCTACGACTTCCTTCTCTCCTTATAAAATAAACCGTCCTTGACGC
>JAEEQV010000148.1:0-6055 GCA_016285445.1 Bacteroidales bacterium | reverse complement strand
AACATTGGGTCTCATTCCACTCTCGCCTCATAAAAACAATTTCTACTAAGAGCCTTAGGTGAACGAACCATGGCAACATTACCAATGATAGTATCTCCTAACACTATAGAACGCATATCATCCTTATAAAGGATAAGGGTGTATGAGTAAACGCCCGATGCTAACGGTCTTGTATAATAGTATTCATAATATCCAAGAGCCGTATCTGTAGAAACCTCACCGATGAATTGGTTGTTCTTGTTATCATAGTCTTCATAAGTTCTCAATTGTGTAGAGTCTATGTTTGTTTTGATAATAAGCCTGTTCTTCGGGAATTTCGTTATGTTTTCTATGTAGAAAAATGAATTTTTGTCATCATTATATACCGTGTCAAGATTCTTTCTACAAGGACATGCTGTATCATTCCCGGCTTTGATAGAATCAACCGCTTCTTGGAATGAACATAGATGTTGGTATTTGTAAACCTTGTATGGTTCTACGTATGTACCCCAATCTGGAAAATAAACCATTGAATCACAGATAGGGTGATTGTTCGGTGTCATTACAGGGTAAATCGTTATTGTACTATCACCGCTACCAAGTACTATCGTACGTTTAGCAATGTCATTTGCCTTACAATCAATACATTCTTCGTCTTTTTTACACGAAGTTACTACTAATGCAAAAAATCCGAGTAGGCAGATTATTGTAGAAAAATACTTTTTCATAATTCTTTCTTTTTTAATTAATACTGAATTTTACAAAGTGTATTTTAAGCAAATGTAATAATTTTTTGTAAATCCAACTAAAAAAAGCAAGATTAGTTAAAATTTATTCTATTATCTTCAATTTCAGCTTTGTCTTCAAGTATTCTATAAATGCTATTTGTAATGACTGACGACATTCTTTGTTGTTGTATTGTCTTTTCTTTGTCGGCAGTTGTCAAATCTGTCTCGTTCTTCGATGTAACTTTTGCTACATATACGCTTCTTTTGCCGGCAATCGGATTAGTCAACACTCCAGGTTCCATTGTTGATAGGGTAGCGATGAGTTCTGGCTCCATACCAATGCCTGGTGCGTTTGGTGCTGCAAAAGATGCATTTGCTGATTCTTGAATTTGAATTGATTTTGCTTGTGATAATGCTTCCAAAGAAGAACAATCTGCATTTTTCAATTCATCCAAGATGATTTGTTTCTTTTTCTCGTGTTTTAATTCGCTTGAAACAAGTTCGTTCACGTCTTCCAAAGGCATAGCACCTTCTTTGTTGATGCTTGTGATAACGGCAACAAGGAATTTGTCGCCACAACGGAAAATCTCAGAAACTTCATTGACTTTGTCCTTGTTTTGGTGTACCCAACGAATTACTTGTCGTGAGTCGTCAATACCAACAATCACACGTTGATTCTCTTCTGAATTGCGTTCAACTCGTTTTACTAAACTTTCATCAGCTTCGACAGCAGCATCAAATTGTTCTTTCGTTCTATTTTCAGATACGAATTTAACAGCGTTTTGATATACTTTTGAACGTGTGTTTTGTGAGTACGAAACTGCTTTTGAGAAAACTTGTACTTGTACTCGTTTTGATTTTGGTCCTTGTGCCAAAATCTGAATCAAGTGCAAACCATAGTTCGATGGTGCAATATATAACTTGCCAACTTCGCCGAAGAAACTTGAATCTTGAAATGACTTAACCATTTGTCCTTCTTTGAACCAGTCTATGATACCACCATTAACGGCCGAAACTGAATCTACCGAATATTCGCGTGCTAATGCTGCGAAATCGGCTCCGTTTTCAACCAATTTCTTCAAACTGTCAATTAATTCATACGCATTGTCTTTGTTTACAAGAATGTGGCGAACTTTTGCCGAATCTGCACATGGACGGATGTCTGAAATTTTTGCAATGTTGTAACTGTTGTTTTCAAAATAGACATCGGTAATGTCGCCAATTTGACCAGAGAATGCAAATGTGTCAAGCGAAGGTTGCAAATCACCTTTCTTATTATAATTTGCGTTGAATTTCGTGTCGGAATTAAGATTGAGGAACAAAACATCGTTCTTGCTGTTCTTGAAATCTTCTGCCTTTGCAACTACTGCGTCTTCTGTTGCTTTTACGTCGGCTTCAGTTGGGTAAATGTCAAACGTTACATATTCAAATGAAACGCCAGCTTCTTGCTTGAAACGACTTTCGTAGTTGATTGTCTTATAGTAATCGGCAACTTCTTTGTCAGTAACGGTAATGGTACTGTCGGCAATTGTTTCGTAAGGAATTTGTACGAAATTGATGTTGAATTGGTTATTTTTTGTACTTGCCAATTCTTCTGCTTCCATGTTAGTGGTATAAATACCGTTAGAAATAAGACTTACGTATTTTTTACGAAGCGTGTTCTCGTGAAGTGTCTTTTCAAATTGAATCCAGCTTTCATAAAAGTCGGGATTTTGTTCTTTGTAAGCTGCAAGGTTTGATAACACGTTGATTAACATTTCCTTGTCGAACTGACCTGTTTGAGGGTTTCTGAAATAGTATTGCAGTTCAGGATCTGTGTTGTCACCAACGGTAATGTCTTGGAATTCATCGTCGGAAATCCCTTGCATGTTAAGATTTTCTTTGTATGAACTCAAACCAAGGTTTTTGTAACTGTGCTCGAATAAAATACCTGTCAAGAACGATCTCCACGCACTTGTGTGAACTTGTTCCTTTTGTGCATACGACAAATCTTGGTTGTTCCCTTTTTGCTGATTCTCAAGCAATTCGTAGATGCTGTAATATTCATCGTAGGTGTATTCCTGACCGTCAACTTCGGCAATGACATTGCTTTGTTTTGAGTTGAACAATGAGGTATCAAGACCTGTTACAATGAAAGCTAAAAGTGCTAAACCGATAACGATGGTTAAAATCCACGAATTTTTTCGTAATGTTTGAATTGCTGCCATATTATTATGTCTATTTCTTTATATACGTTTATAATTTTAGGTGGGCAAAGATAATAAAATTACATAATTATTGTTGCTCAATAAGTTTTTTTTTAGTTGTTCGTGTCCTTTTTTCGTTTGTATCTCCTGAAACAATACATACCGAATGAAAGAAGTGTCAGAATGCCGAATTTGAGACATTCGTTGTTCCATCCGTGATAGTAAAAATCAATAATGGCGGTAACAAGCGATGATATTGCAATCGTCAGCCACGCGTATTCCATTATTATAATGTATATGTTGTATCGCTTTTCGGCGTTATTGTTCTTCTCCATCGTCTTCGTTTGTGAAATTTTCGTTTTCAAATGTGATGACACCGGTTACTTTCTCCACTTGCCAGTCGGTGAATTGGTCGTCGGACTTGAAACCTTCGCCAAAAATAATGTCGTCGGGGGTACTCACCTGAACTTTCTGGTTAGAATAAATGATTCCTTTTTTTTGGTCCCAGATAAGATATTCGGTGTTCAGGCATTCTTGATTTTTTACATTTTTTGCAACCACGTTTCCTCGTGCTTCCCAAACTCCTTTTTCACTATTGTTTACCGCGTAATTTGCGGAAATCATAGTAAGCGTGTCAGGGTACGAGGAATACTGCACAACGCGAATGCCTTTGGGGAATTCCATTATCTCTGCCTCGTCGTCTTCTTCTCCTTTTTTCGTCTTGGTCAATTCAGGGGTTTCTATGCTGATGACGATCTTTCCGTATTCGCTTTGGGAGAAATGAATGTTCTCGCTCGATAATTCGGGTAATTTCTCGAATTCCGACACTTGTATCACATTTTTCATGTCGTTGTTACACGAAAAAAACAATATGATGGATAGTATCATACCCATCATATTGAACAAATGTTTTTTATGGAAACAAATGATTTGCAAAATTATTTAACTTTTGCCGTTGTTGTTTGATTTATCCAACAACCCACGGTTTGAGTCGTTCCTTCTGTCACGTTGTATCCGAATAATGCTTCCACGTCGGGGAAATGTGACTTGTAATTTGCAGCATAACTATTTGCTTGTGATGCAATAGACGGATCTACTGCTTTGGCCTTCATACACATGTCGTATGCCACCCAGTATACTTTCCATTTTTCCAAGTCGGGAAATTCCGCACCGCTTGCACAAGAAGCTGCCGATTCTGCATATTTGCTCGCGATTACAAGGTAAGCAGAACCTAAACTTGAATTGAACGATAATGCTTTGTTAGCATACGAAACGGAAGTTGCTCCCGATGTGATGGTTGCCATTTTGTAGTAAATGGCTGCTTTTCTCGAGTCTTCTGTTTCTAACGCAATGGCTTCCTTGTAGTAATCCATTGCTGTAGAGATTTGTTTTTTCTCTGCATACATGTCGCCCAATTTTCGTTTTGACTGAGCCGATGGTTGTATTTTGTCCAATTCAACTGATGCTTTCATGTACAAATCTGATGATGCACAATCTTTTGACAGGTTGTCGGTAATCTTCGTCAATAATTCTGGATTGGTCGGATCTGCCTTGAATTGTGGCTCGAACAATGCAATCAAGTCGGAGCAGTCTGGTTTGATGCTCAAAAATAGTTGCTCAATGGCTGGCATTTGTTTCTCACATGCCTGACCGTTTTTCGTCCCGTTGCTGATGTTGTAATTGCATACGTCAGTGATTTTTTGATATAATGCAATCACGTCGGTTTTCTCCATCGTCTTGTTTTGGTATTTCTTAACAGCTGCCTGCAAACACATCACCATAGTTTTTGCTTCGGCGTTGTTACCCATTTGGTCGATAGATTTGCGACAATATTCGTATGCCTTCTCGTATTGAGTAGGATCCAACATATAGAGGTCGGCACCTTTTCTACCAATATAGTTCTCTTCTTCGCCAAAATACTTGATTCTGTTGTCGTAGATCAACATAACAGTATCGAGATATTGTTTTTTCTTCGCCTCATCCTTTTCTTTTTTGTAAAGCGTAGAATAGATGTTTACACCATGTATGTACGTGTTTTTTGACTGCGTAGGGCAGTTCAAGAACAAATTTCTCCACGCATTGATAGTTTCTGGCGTAAATTCCTTGGTCTTCGATTCATTTTTGTAACGCAAAAGATATACTGTTTGATTCTCTTGGCAATACGTAGAATCTACTTGTGCAAATGCTCCCAACGTAAGAGCGGAGCAAACAGTGACTGTGATAATTGAAAATACTCTTTTCATTGTTAATTAATTTTTCGTTTCGTAAACCAAACTTCTTGCAAAGTTACATTTAATTTAAATTGTATATATGTCTCTTGCAAATATTTTGCCAAATTTGAATTTCCTCTCTTGCCAAAGTCTAACGAGAGTTCTAGTCTGTTTTGTGTCTGTTTCGACTTGATTCGTGAACCAAGCGAAATGCCATATTCCTGGATTTGTGCGTTTTCACCATTATGTTGAATGATGATAGGCAATTCCGAATAATGGAATCCTACACGGATTGGTGTACGTTTGTAGAATTTTGAAGATTTGTAGTCGGGGATATATTCGCCACCAAACTTGACGTATTTCGTTTGCTCAAGATTGTTGTCAACCTTGCCGTAGCAGGAGATGTTCTTCCAATCTTGCATGCCGAAGTCAACTCCAAGTAAATAGGTGTTTTCTTTTGAGAAACTCATACCCACTGCAAATTCCGTAGGTATGTCGGTAGTAGAACTGAAACTTGAAAGGGTAGCGGTGTCTTTCTGCGTTTCGGTTACGCCGCCGGTGGTGTACGAACCAAAGTATGTAGTTGCTTTGTATGAAAGCTGTTGCATTGTTCTGAACGTGGCTCCAATGACGAAAGAGTACGACTCGTTAATGTCATACTTATATTGTATGCCTGCGTTCCAGAGAAAACCGTTGGTCTTGTATTCCAAATTCTTTCTTGTGTAGTATGCGCCAGATTCCTCAAAATAATTTTCTCCCGTGTAGTCGGTCGTGCCGAACATATAACTTGCCTGAACACCCAACGACAATCCTTTGAACACTCTGCATCCCGTGCTGAATGCGACTTGGTTTGTGCCGCCCGTGCCACTATATTTGTATCGCGTCAGTGAATCCGAGGTTTGAATGGAGTAACCCACGCTGTTGAATGGCAATAGGCCTACGGCTGCACCCC
>JAEEQV010000147.1:0-6080 GCA_016285445.1 Bacteroidales bacterium | reverse complement strand
CTGCGATGATTGACATCTCCGACGGGCTTTCTTCGGAATTGTTCCATATTTGTAAAAATTCACACGTAGGTTGCAAAATCTACGAAGAGAAAATACCAATAAACACCTTTACTGGCGAGGCGTGCAAGGAATTTTCAATTGAACCGCTCATTCCTGCCTTACACGGTGGTCACGACTACGAACTGCTCTTTACTGTTCCTTTGGCTCAATATCAGCAATTGCAAGCAGTTCCCGACGTTTCCATTATTGGAAACATTGTGAAAGAACAAGACGGATTGGGTATGATTTCTCGTTCGGGTGATTTCGTCCACCTTAAAGCACAAGGTTGGGATTAAAGATAGATAACTTCGGGAACAATAGCGATTCCGTACGTTTCTGATACTTTTCGTTGAATTTCTTCGGCAAGTTTTACAACATCTGCACCAGCGGCATTTCCTGCATTGGTGAGGACAAGTGCTTGTTTTGGATGCACTTTTGCACCGCCAATTTGGAATCCCTTGAAACCAAGAGAATCAATCAGCCAACCAGCGGCAATTTTTGTATGCTCGTCACCCACAGGGTATGTCACCATTGTGGGATATAGTTCTTTCAGCGCATTGGCTTGCGATTTTGGAATCACGGGGTTTTTGAAGAAACTGCCGGCACTGCCAATCTCCTTGGGGTCGGGGAGTTTTCCCTTGCGTATTGCGATAATTGCGTCACGAACCGTCTGAAGCGTGGCTGTGGATTCGTCAATGACTGATTGCAGACTCCCATATTTGAGGTTGAATGAGGCGTGTTTCTGTAACTTGAATGTGACATCCAAAACTATATACTTTCCCGTTTCCTCGTGTTTGAATACGCTGTCGCGATAGCCAAAGGCACATTCGGCATTGGAAAACATTCGCTCTGTCTGATTTTCGATGGAAAGACAGTGAACTTCGTGAATGATATCTTTTGCCTCAACACCGTAGGCACCAATGTTCTGCACAGGACTTGCCCCTACGCATCCAGGTATGAAAGACAGATTTTCAGCACCATAGAAATTATGTTCAACAGTCCATTTTACGAAATCGTCCCATATCTCGCCAGCCGCAACGTTCACAAAAACAGCATAGCTATCTTCTTTAACAATAGAAATTCCTTTCGTTTCGGGATGAATGATGGTGCCGGAATAATTGTGTGTGAACAGTACATTGCTTCCGCCCCCAAGAATAAAAAAGGGTAAATCTTTCCGAAAGTCATTCTTCAAAAAACAGCGTAATTCTTCTTGTGACGTGTATGAGAAAAATACCGATGCTTGGGCTTGTAGGCCAAATGTATTATGGTTTTGCAATTGAAAATTTTCAGACTTCATATTTTATATTTGTTTTGGGGTAAAGATAGTAAACATTTTCGTGAGTGTTGTACTAAAACAAAAAAGGTTGAAATCTTTTGACTTCAACCTTCTTGTACCAAAGGCGGGAATCGAACCCGCACGATATTGCTATCACTGGATTTTGAGTCCAGCGCGTCTACCAATTCCGCCACTTTGGCATTTGGTGGTGCAAATATACACAATTCTTTGTTTTTCCAAACAAACAGACAAAAATTTGGTAAAATAATTAGCAATTATCAAAAAAGAGGACTGAAAAATCATCTTTGTGAGAATATTACTTACCATCTAGTAATCACCAAACACGCACCATCTGATAAACGGAATACGGTGCAGAACCTCATAAATCAATGGCGATAGGGTAAATACTGCAACTGACAATATCAAATACATTGCCACAGGTGGTAATATTCTCACCCCACGTTGTTACAACGAGTACAATACCCGAAATTACAGCACACACCATAAGCGGAATCCATGCCTTTTTGATCGCCTAAAAGCATCAAAGTGTCACCCGGCTTAATGTCATACATTTTACGCACATCGCGCGGTATCACTATTTGTCCTTTATCGCCCACCTTCACTACACCGAAGATATATTTCCCGTCTTTTTCTTGCATACTATAAGTTGTAAAAGTTAGAAATTTCCCACAAATATATTTTTTTTTAATTACGACTTATAGTATCTGTTTTTCTTGTAAGCAAGGCAAGCAATTTGAATAAGTGACCTCTGTAAAAAAGATAAAAGAATTACGCTTTATGGAAATTCTTGTTTTTTCATAAGAATTCTTACATTTGCACCAACAAAAGTTTATACAATGACACGCGAGGAAATTATTAAGATTACAAACGAGTTTTTAGTAGAAGAAATAGAGGTTGATGCCGAAAAAATCAGTGATGACGCACGCTTGAAAGAGGATTTGGGCATCGACAGTCTTGACTTTGTCGATATTGTTGTAATCGTGGAAAGCCATTTCGGTTTCAAAATCAAACCCGAAGAAATGAAAGATGTGAGAACACTTTCTCAATTCTACGATTATATAGCAAGCAAACTACAATAAGATGACTGATAGCCGTCAATGGACTGGAAAAACCGGTGGCGGTTCTTTTGGACAAAAATTTTTATTCGGTTTTTTGAAAAAAGTCCGAGTATCGTTTTTGTACCCGGTATTGTATCTCATCATACCTTTTTACTTACTTTTTGGTCGCAAGGGTTACAAGGCGATGATGTCGTTTTTCCACGAGCATTTGGGAAAAACACGTTGGCAGGCGTTTTGGGCAACGGTCAAAAATCACATTATTTTCGGGCAAGTCGTGTTGGACAAGTTTGCGCTACTTGCGGGCAACACGAGTCAATTCAAGGTTTCGGTCGATAATCTCGACATTTTCAACCAAGCAATTGATTTGCCAAGTGGATTCATTACGGTTAGTGCGCATATAGGTAATTTTGAAGCGGCAGGTCTCTGTCTGCACCAAGACAAGAAGGAACTGAATGGTGTTGTTTATGGTGGTGAAACACAAGCATTTAGTCAACATAGAGCCGAAGCATTCCAAAAATCACATCTTAAATTGATACCCGTATCGAACGATATGTCGCATTTATTTGCAATAAAATCAGCCGTTGAGAACGGAGAGATTGTGACACTTCACGGCGATCGTTTATGGGGTAGTCCGAAATATTTTTCGTGTAATTTCCTTGGCAGCGAGGCACATTTCCCCATTGGCACATTCCGACTTGCCACACAAATGGAAGCTCCCGTGTTTGCCGTGTTCATTATGAAAGAAAAAGGACTTTCGTATCACGGCTACGTGTATAGACTGAATCATCTTGAAAACGATAAATCGTCAGTAAAAAAGGCGGAATATATTGGCAGACAATATGTTGAGAAATTAGAAGAAACCATACGAAAATATCCTGAACAATGGTTCAACTATTATGATTTCTGGTCAAAATCATAATTGTTTGGCTATTTATATTATTTTTACGCGAAAAATTTATTGTAATGGAAATATACAACAACGGACTTCCAACCCAGTACGATGGCAGTTATCAAAAAATAGAATCGTTTGATGACGCGACAACCAATCGTTTGGCGGAATTATATAAAGAAACATTGTCGTTGCTTGGCGAAGATGTGGAACGCGAAGGTTTGCTCAAAACGCCGTTGCGCGTGGCAAAATCCATGCAGTTCCTGACGCAAGGTTACAACTGTGATCCGAAGGAAATTCTTCGTTCGGCAATGTTCAAGGAAGAATATCAGCAGATGGTTTTGGTGAAAGACATTGAGATTTATTCAATGTGCGAACATCATTTGTTACCTTTTATTGGCAAGGCACACGTTGCGTACATTCCGAACGGTTACATTACAGGATTGAGCAAGATTGCCCGTGTGGTTGAGGTTTATGCTCGTCGTTTGCAGGTGCAGGAACGATTGACCGTGCAAATTCGTGACTGCATACAAGAAACCTTGAATCCGCTTGGCGTTGCCGTGATTATTGAAGCACAACATTTGTGTATGCAAATGCGAGGCGTTCAAAAGCAGAATTCCACAACGACTACATCGGCATTCACGGGGGCGTTTAACAGAAAGGAAACGCGAGAGGAATTTATGTTGCTGGTGAATTCAAAATTACATTGATACAATCGTAGAGACGTGCCATGGCGCGTCTCTACAAAAAAAAATAAAAATTATGAAAGCATACGTTTTCCCAGGTCAAGGGGCACAATTTACAGGAATGGGTAAGGATTTATACGACACAATTCCTGTTGCAAAAGATTTGTTTGAGAAAGCCAACGAAATTCTTGGTTTTCGCATTACCGACATAATGTTTGAAGGCAGTGCCGACGATTTGAAACAAACAAAAGTGACGCAACCTGCGGTGTTCTTGCACTCAGTTATTTTGGCAAAAGCATTGGGCGACAAGTTCCAACCCGAAGGTGTTGCTGGTCACTCGCTTGGCGAATTTTCGGCATTGGTTGCTTCGGGAGCGTTGTCGTTCGAAGACGGTTTGGTCTTGGTATCGAAACGTGCCATGGCAATGCAGAAAGCGTGTGAGCAAAATCCCTCAACAATGGCGGCAATTCTTCGTTTGGATGATGCCATTATAGAAGAAGTGTGTGCGTCAATCAACGGTATCGTGGTTCCTGCTAACTACAACTGCACGGGGCAATTGGTGATTTCGGGAACAAACGAGGCGATAGACGAGGCGTGCAAGATTCTTTTGGAAAAAGGTGCAAAAAGAGCAATAAAATTACAGGTTGGCGGTGCATTCCACTCGCCACTGATGGAACCGGCGCGAAAAGAACTGGAAGAGGCAATTGCCACAACGAAATTCAACGTGCCACAATGTCCTATTTATCAGGATGTTGACGCAAAACCATACACAAATCCTGAACAAATCAAGGCAAACCTTATAGCACAATTGACGTCGCCAGTACGTTGGTCGCAAATTGTGAAAAATATGGCTGCCGACGGTTTCACACAATTCATTGAAGTTGGTCCTGGAACCGTGTTGCAAGGACTTATCACAAAGACCGTCTCAGACGTTGAAGCTAAAAGTGCCGAACTATAATGAGAGCTGTTGTTCAACGAGTTTCGCACGCTTCGGTGACGATTGAAGGTAACGTCAAATCCGAGATAGGCAAAGGTTTTTTAGTGCTGTTAGGAATTGAAGACACCGACACTGATGAGGATATTCAGTGGCTTTCGGGGAAAATTGCCCGTATGCGTGTGTTTGAAGACGAGAATCAGTTGATGAACTTGTCGCTTGACGATGTTCATGGCGATATTCTTCTCATAAGTCAATTCACGCTTTTTGCAAGTACCAAGAAAGGTAATAGACCATCGTTTATCCGTGCCGCTCGTCCTGAAAAGGCAATTCCTATGTACGAAGCATTCATCAAACAGTTGCAGTCCGAATTTCAAGGCAAGGTTCTTACCGGAGAATTTGGAGCCGATATGAAAGTCTCGTTGCTCAACGACGGTCCAGTGACCATTGTGATTGATACGAAAAACAAAGAGTAGGGGAGTTTATTCTCAAACATTTTCCAAAAAAAATCTTCGTTCTATTACAAAATGTGTATCTTTGCTCACAATACGTATAATTATGGCAATAGTTATTGATTCAATTGATAAAAAGATTCTTGGTTTTCTTACTGAAAACGCACGAACAGCATTCACCGACATCGCAAAAGCCTGTGGTGTTTCGGGAGCGGCTATCCATCAAAGAGTGAACAAACTTGAAGAATCAGGCGTTTTGAAAGGTTCTTGCTGTTTGGTTAATGAAAAAATTCTTGGCTATACGACTTGTGCCTATATTGGCGTGCATTTTGAAAAAGGTGGCGTATATCAAAGCGTTCTCGACCAAATTAAGAAAATCCCCGAAGTAGTTGAATGTCACTACACTACAGGGCAATATGGTCTTTTGCTTAAAATTTATGCCAAAGACAATAGCCATCTTATGAAAATCCTTAGCAACCAAATACAAGAAATTCCGGGAATTGCAAGCACCGAGACATTCATCTCGCTTGAACAATCTATCCAAAGGCAAGTAGCAGTTCTATAACATATGGTGACACCTTTTTCTACCGAAATAGAACCCGAGAAAGCCATCATTGTGGGCGTAATGCTGCCCAGCCAAACGGAATTACAAGTACGGGAATATCTTGACGAACTTGCGTTTCTTGCTGAAACGGCAGGAATTGTCGTTACGGAACATTTTCTTC
>JAEEQV010000146.1:0-6082 GCA_016285445.1 Bacteroidales bacterium | reverse complement strand
CTATGGGTATATCTATGTTTTATGGCGCGTTTGACCGAGATACGGCAAAAGAAGAAGCACGAGATTCTGCAAAGAAATTTTGTGCAATAGGTGAATTTAATACAAAACAAGAACTGACAATATTAGATTTAACTCAACTTCCAGAAGAAAGTTTTTGGGCTAATCATTGGCAGGAACTGAGTTTTCTTCAGTCTTTCTCAAGAGAAATTTCAAAATCCATAGACGAAAAGAGTAAATATAGCTACGTACCAACACAAATTTTTGCAGAATACATTAGATATTGTTGTCGCCATAAAGGGAAGAAAATAGATGGTATAATATATAAAAGTTCAAAGGGCGTAATGAGTAAAAATATTGTGCTGTTTTACGACCAAAAAGACAGTGCAAACGTGTTGGAACTGAAGAATTGGGAGATACAGAATAATAAAACGAGGAATTGAACCTAATAAATATATATTACAATATCTTACCTATAAGTTATTCACTATTATAGCTATCTAAAAACTTCGAAAAAGGGAAGTTGACACTTTTAGAAGAAAAAAATGTAAATTTGACGAGAAAAGGAATTGGAATAAAATAATAATTTAAACAAATACAATTATGACACTTGAAGACAGAATATTTGAAAAGAAAATAGAATTAGCTAGCGGTCGTTGTTTATATCTTGCAATTTTAATAGGTGGATTTACTTCTGAAAATCCTACCCAGTATATGAATAACAAAGTATCAAAATATATTAAAGGGATCGGCTATAATGAGTATATAGATGTCAACCTTGATAATCCGTGGGTAAGAGTAATTATTACCGACTTAAATAATTTAAAAGATGATATTGATTTTAAAAAACTTACAGACCAAACTTTACAACAATTAATGAAGTCTTAAAAAAATGAATTCAACTGTACAAGAAACCATCAATATCAAACGTTTGTGTAACGCTATTTATTATTGGTTAAATTATTACCATACAGTCTCTATTTCTAAAATATTGTTAGAAAGTTCAATTAGATTTCCGTTTACCGAATTACTAGAACGCACATATGGAAAAGAGAAAACGATAGTTTTAGAACAGAAGCATCCAAAGTTCATAACACGTCATATTGATTTTTGTATCAAAAAAAATGACGAAAAAGATTGTGAACTTAAAGATGATGGAAATTATGTTTTTTTTGAGATGAAGTATGTACACGATAATTCTGAACCTTGTGTACAGAAATATTATAATGATATTATTCGATTAGCATTTGTAAAACACCAACATATAAATAGTTATTGTTTTTTTGTATGTTGTGGAGATAGCAAATGGTTTTATTCCCAAAAGAAAATAAAAACCCAGACGTTAAAAACAATACCATCGTCATCAAAACCGAAAATATATGAAAGATGGCTCTCGTTCAGTCAAAAAAAGAGAATTAAGAAAATAAAAAATATACAAAAGAATAGTTATAGTACAAATTTTAAGAATGAATATCATATAGATAATATTCCTTTTAATGAAATTGAAACTGAACTATGGGCTATTGAAGGTAATAAAAATATACAAGGTCAGGCTGTAGCCATTTGGTTAATTAAATAGTTGTTTTCAACAATTATTATGTATTCGTATATTTATAAACGTCGGGGGGATTATATTACGTGAAATAATGCCTCAAAATATATTTGCTTATAAAACGAGCAATTATATTTTTGGCAATAAAACTTGCATATTGCCAAAAATATATTTAATTTTGTGCATGTTTTTTAGATATGGATACTTGTAAGCAAATAATAATTCAATATGCAGAGAACCAAAAATCATTCTCGACAAAGGACTTATTGTATTCATTATCAAAATTGAACAAATGGTCATATTCGACAATAAAATGCAATATAACCAAACTTTTAGACGAAGGGGTTTTAAGTAAAATCAGCAAGGGTGTGTATTGTTTGGCGACGAGCAAGAATATTTTCAAAATCATACCAAGCAAAAAGGATAAAGAGATTTTTTCGCTGCTGACAAACAAATTCCCTTTTGCCACCTTTTGTATTTATAATGGTCGTGTACTTTCAGCGTTGCAACATCATCTTTCCGAAAATAACATCACGTATGTAGAAACCAACAAAGAAGCGGTTGAAAGTGTATTTGGCTTTTTGAAAGACAAAGGTTTTATTGTCTATCAATGTCCCGATAGTAGTTTTGTGTATCGCTACATTGATTTGAAAAACGAAGCCGTCATTGTAAAACCGCTGGTTTCGGAATCTCCCATGGAGAACATCGACGGAGTAAATGTCCCTACCATAGAGAAATTATTAGTTGATATTCAAAAAGATGACGATTTCTCCTATTTACAAGGAGCGGAATCTGAAAATATGCTTGAAAACGCCCAAACTCTATTTCATATAAATCTAAGCAAACTTGTCCGTTATGGGAAAAGACGAGGATTAACAATTAAGATGGAACAAAATGATTGACGCAAAATGCTATACAACCGAGTGGATAAATCAAAAATCATTGGAATTAAATTTTAATGACAAAAACTTAATTGAAAAAGTTATTCGGGCATTGTCGTTGTTAGATATGTTGGCAACAGCAGGATGTCCTTTCTATTTCAAGGGAGGCACGAGTTTGATGCTCATTCTTGGCGAAACGGAACATAGATTGTCTATCGACATAGACATTCTTTGTCCTCTTGGTACCAACATTGAAGACTATCTGAAAGAGTTTGCAAAAAATGGATTCTTGAACTATTCTCTTATTGAACGTAAACAGGCAGGGAAAAATGTCCCCAAAAGTCATTCAAAGTTTTTTTATCGAGTTGCCTATCAAAACGATAATGAAGAAACCTCATTTATTTTGTTAGATGTTTTGTATGAAGATTGCCATTACATTGCTCCGCAAAAAGTTGAAATAAAAAATCCGTTGATTGAGATTGTTGGAACTCCGAACACGGTACAAGTACCTTCGGTGGGTGATATACTTGGTGATAAACTAACAGCATTTGCACCCGAAACTATCGGTATTCCTTATTACAAAAAAGAACGCTTGGCGACTTTGGAAATCATCAAACAACTATATGACATAGGTCGATTGTTTGAACACGTTGACAGTCTTGAAATTACGTCGGAAGCGTTTAATAAAATCGCAAAGGTTGAGTGTGGTTATAGAAATATGCCGTTTGATTTGAAAACTATCTGTAATGATATTCGCGATACCGCTCTCAATATTTGTTCCCGTGGTTATATAGACAAACAAAAGTTCGAACTCTTACAAAAAGGAATCATAAGCATAAAACCATTTATGTACAAAAGTCCGTATAGAATCGAGAATGCGATTGTTGATGCATCACGTGTTGCCTACATTATCACACTCATAGAACATGGTATCTCAAGCGTTGAAAAGTACTCGGAAAATCTGTCCGATATAGAGGGAAAAACTATAGGAAAGACATTGACAACAAAACTCAACAAACTCAAAATCCCCAGTCCCGAAGCATTTTATTATTGGACGTTGGTTGAGCAGATGATATGACTACCTATTCCATTTTAATTTCCCCCGTCACAACACTATCTTCCATCGCTTTATATTCCGTGCCAGTCCATTCCAACGGCTTAAATTCAAGGTGGAACGATTTCCCCGATAGTTTGAAAGAGTCCGTCGTGATGAACAACTGCGAACAATCCTTCGAGTACAGATAGTTTCTATTGTACGTAAGTGAGGTGGCAAGTTGCTGAACTATGAGACTACAGAATTTACTACGCTCTTGGTCGGGTATCTTCGGGTCTATCAGCGGTTCGGGACTGCGGAGCAGTATGCCCACCACGTCGCCCTTCTCGTTGCGAACCCTGTTGATTTCCAACTGTTCCGGCTTCTCCTGCGGTGGCATACCAAGAACGCCTTCCATCATGCAGTCGAACGGGTCGGTGTAGGTCCTGTCAAGGTTATTGTCGCCACTCTTTCTGTACGACACAATCGAACGTATCTTCGCAAGTTCCGTAACTGTCACCCTGCGTTGAAAGTCCTGCACCGCCTCGGCTGTCTCTCCGTTTGCCGCCGTCTGTCGGTAACTGCCTATCTGCTCGGCAAGGTTCCCGTAACGTGACGTCTGGAACACGTAACGGTGGACTTCACGACGTTCCATGGAGTTGTTAGGCTTGGTGAATTCGTTGTAGAATATCGCCGTGTACAACGTGTTCGGACGAAGACCCTCGACCGTCACCGTGGTTTCCTTGTGCGCGGGACGAATCTTTTTGCCGCCCACTTCCCAACATTCCCAGTTCGTCAAGGCATACTCGTTGTTGTACAGCGACGGATTTCTCAGAACATCCTCCGCCTTCACGCCGTTCGGAACTTTCGCCGTATCGTCGTCGTCCCATTCCACAATGGCACGGGGGATGTACTTCGTCTCCACATGTTCCTCGGGCGGATTCGGGATGTCCTCTTCCTCGCGGGGGTCTTTCACCACGGCGACGAGCCGCCCGTATTGGCTCGGCAGCACGTTGCGGGAACCCTTCTTGTCGTATTCGTCCCAGTCGCGGAACATGTTCTGCACAAATCCATATTTGTAGCGGAGCTTCAGCTCGCAGTCGTTGTAGTACAACGGCTTTGCGTTCAGCAGATTCCCGTCGGCGTTGGGGTACGAACGGCCGTAGTCTATGTAGTCCTTCAACGTGGCCAATGGATAACGCTGCAATATGCTGTTCTCGTCAAACGTCACGGCTGTTTCGTCCGACTGCGTTCCCTGTTCGGACGCCACGGCATGCTCTTTGACATATTTTTCAGTGTCATTCACCGTGACGTCATAATCCTCATGGAAATACCCTACAGGACCGCCTGTCCGGAATCCTATATAATAGGTCTGTAGGGAAGTTGACAATGACGTCCCGTTCGAATATATTTTGTCGGACACATTTACGGTTACCTTGTACGTCGTATATGGACGCCAAATCGGTTGTATCTGGTGTTCCACCGCATCAACCTTTGCCGTGTATGCCGATTCTATCTCGCGTCTTGACGGCAGATTCTTTTCCGCCTCGTAGTCTGCCAATGTCTGCCATTCTATCTCGTACAGACGGAAATCCTCTCCGAAACCGAGCGGTTCCGCTCCTTGCTGCGCGGCGGTCGCATTCTCTATCTCCGCAATCGCCTGTACCAACTCTTCCTCTTTCGCATGGCACGCCACTATCGTGGCCGTCAGACGTGCCTGTTCCGCCTGAAGGGTCTGCATGTACGACTGTCCCGAACTGCGTAGGTTCGCGTAGTTCTCGCCGTATTGCGTCTTTGCCGCTTCCTTGTTGTTCCAGAGCGTTGTCAGGTTCTGTTTGTAGATGTTTATCGCTTCCTGCACCTCTTGGTTCTCCGAAACGCTGTTCGCTATCGCTTCCAGACGGCCTATGCATGCGTCCTCGGCTGTCGGCTCGTTTGTCGGCAGTTCCAGACAGCATTCGTTTATCAGCCCCTGCGCCTCGCTTATGAGCTGGTCTATCGCCGACTTCGCCTGTTCCGCCTGTGTGCGGGTCGCCGTCTGCGACGCAAGTTCTGTCTGCATGTCCTGTACTTTGGTGGTGACAGAAACGGAATCCATCTCCCGCAGGGATTCATATTGGCCGACCAAGGTCATGATTTCCGCAACCATCGCTTCCCTCGTCGTCGTATAGTCGCCCTCGTACAGGCGTTGCTTCATCGTCTGTATCTGTTTTCGGAGTTCCTCACGGGCGGTCTTTGGCACGGTTATCTTCACCGTGTCGATGCAGTCATCGCTTTCGTATTCCACTGGCTGCAGGAAGTCGCTTCCCTGTCTTACCACGGGGGCGCTCCACACGGTCGTGCCTTTCCCGTTGTCGTCGTAGGTGGTCTTCCCGAACGTGAATGTCACAGCCCCTGCACACGACGCATGAAGTTTCACATGTCTTGCAGGCGACGAGAACCTCAACGTCAGGACGGTGTCTTCTTTCGCCTCAAGGCACTTCGCCACGTCGTGGTATTCGTCGGAAACCGTTGCTATCTGTGCCGTTCCCTTCACAAGATAGCCGACTGCCTGACCGGACTTTGTCCTGCTGTTCAGGACTCCGCTGGCTTTCGTCCTGCCTGTGATTTTACCCGAAA
>JAEEQV010000145.1:0-6092 GCA_016285445.1 Bacteroidales bacterium | reverse complement strand
ACAAAAGAAGCGTTGATAACAAAGTTGTCGGAAATAGAAACCGAAGCCAAAGAAGATGCATTGAAAACAATTGCGACAATTCAGGAAGAATGGGCAAAAATACCCGTTCCGTCAAATGCAAAAGCCGATTTGCAGAATCGTTTCTCCGAAGCGTTGTCTGCCGTGTTGGCGAAGTTGAATGTGGAAAAAGGAGCGGCACAGGATATGGCATTTCGTATAAAAATGTCGGCTTTGTTGCTTGAGAAATCAGGCGAGGACAAGGTTATTCAAGAGGCAAAACGAATCAAGAATCGTTTGTCGGCAGTACAAAACGAGATGAAATCGTTGGAAAACAACATCGGATTTTTCAGCAAATCGTCGGATGCCTCAAAATTGATTGCCTCGGTGGAAAAAAATATTGAAAAAGGGAAGAAGGAAATTGCTCAGTTGGAGCAAAAACTAAAAGTGATAAACACAATTTTACGAGAAGGTAAATGATTAAGAAACTGACATATTGTTTGTTGACATTTTTGCTTTTTGTTGCGTGCGACAGAAGCAAAGACACATCTTCGCTGTATAATGAAGATAATTACAAGGACGTTGTTCTTGGCGAAGACCTCATTCGCATTGGAATGCCTGATAAGTTGGATTATTTAATTAATAATCTGGTGATTTCCGACGAAATGATTGGTTTGCTCGCAACCGAAGATAAGACATTGTTTGACAAGAGTTTGTTGAATGCTGCCGAGAATGTGAAATTTTATACGACTACTAAGAATAAGGCAGTGAATATGGGTGTGTATGGTGCGGAATTGAATTATCTGATTCATTTCGGTCAATCACAATATTCAATGAAATATATGGTTGCCTCAAAACAGTTGGCCGACCAAATTGGCGTGGCAATGGCATTTGACCAACAAGCAGTGGAGGAATATCAGACAAATGCTGAAAATCGCGATTCGCTTATCAGCATTATTTTTGGCGTGTATGACAATGCTCGCCGAATGTTGAAAAACGAGGAGCAGTTTATGTTGTCGTCGTTGGTGATTGTGGGTAGCTGGATTGAAAATATGTACCTTACGACAGAAATGTTCAGCCGTACAAAATCAACAGCTCTCAAATCGAAATTGGTCACCAATATTTTGGAACAAAAGGTTTATATGGAAAAAATCTTGGAAGCCATAAAACTTCTTGACGAGGGAGACAATGTGTTTGTGACAGAAATCATAAAAGATTTGCAGACCATTGATTCCATCTATGTGGATTTTGGCGACAGACTTTTGTCAGAGGAAGATGTGAAGACGCTTAATGCGGCAATTTCCCAGATTCGTAATAATGTCATAACCGTTAATTAGCGAGAATTATCGGATATACTTTTGTTTTCGTTTTATGAAACGATGGGTATTGTTCATATTGCTATTCTTTTCTTGTTCTTTTTTTCCATTTGCAATGCCCGAAGGGAAAGATCCCAAAATGATTACTGTTACTTGTAACGGATACAATCAAGAAGATTTATTTTACACCATTTGTCGTTATATGGTGGATAGTTTACATGCCGAGGTTCGTTTCAAAGATTACGACATATTATTATCGTATATTGAAACTCGCCCTCAAAATTGTGTAGGCGTTGTTTACACCGTTAAGTTTGCGATTGAAGATAACCAATATAGTTTTTCAACGTACTATGCAATTGCACCTCGTGACAATAAGCCAGAGTGTTTGAGCGACATAGAAAATGAGATGAAACGAATCAACCACAAGGTGAAAAACATACTGAAAGTAGAAAAATAAAACGGGGAACTTTTACATTTTCACTGCCCGCAACATTTCCCGCTTTCCTGGCGGACCATCGGTGCGTTCCACCGAATAGCCGACAGATTGCAAAGTACGACGAACATCGCCTTTGGCACAATAGGTTGTTAAAATGCCATTATTATTTGTGTGTTCAAATAAATACGCAAATATCTCCCTTGACCACATTGATTCCTGTTTATTCGGCGCAAAAGCATCAAAATAAATCACATCAACCATGGGAATCTCGGGCAACAGAGTCAAATCGGCATGAATTTTCTGCAATGAAAGCCAAGGTGATATTTCCACCAAACTATCCCACTCTGCCGTATGCAGTTTTTCAAACAAAATGACAGCTCTCTCCCCGATTAAGCTCGCATAATTCAATTGAGAATATTCGTCAACGCCAAGAGGATATTTTTCAATGGAAACATAGGTAGTCTTTTGCTGTGATTTTTCGGCTTCCAACGTCGTCAGTAAGGCGTTCAAACCTGTTCCAAAACCGACCTCAAATACCGTCGGATGCGGAACTTGTGAAAACTGATATGCTTTTGAAATGTATATATGTCGCGCTTCCTGAATGGCTCCGTTCGTTGAATGATAATGTTCGTCCATTTCGGGAATATAAATGGTATGGGAACCATCAAGCGTTTGTTGTAAAATGTGCGTCATTCGTTTTCTTCCTCGGTTTGCTCCTCTATTTCGCTCTCCGTTGTTTCCGTTTCAGCTTTTACATAATTAATAATGATAAGTGGCGAACGACGTTTGAGTGCGTCAGTATGAACAGACAAAACATCTTCATCTAAAATGATTTCCTTTATCTTTTTTGCAGCATAAAACGGCTGCAAATGCTCTATTGGCGTATAACCAATGTTGATTCTCGATAATTTTTCACAATGTTCCATTCCTTCGATTGATGAAATCTGCGTGTGAGAGCAATCAAAATCCGTCAATGAAATACAACCAGCCAATGGCGAAACGTCAGTAATCAACGTGTGAGAAATGTTCAACCGTTTCAGTTTATCCATAACCGACAACACCGAAATATCGGCAACATTGGTGTAGGAAAGATCCAACTTCTCAAGATTGACACTTGGTTCAAGTTCTGCAACCGAAGATACCTGCGTATGCGACGCATTCAATTCCTTCATATTGACCTTGTTTTTCAAAAAGGCGACATTTTTTGCGGAACTATGCGAGATGTCAACTTTTTTCAGTCGTGTAGCACGAATCAGCATATCAAAATTGCCGATGGAATCACAGCCTACGGCATAAAACTCCTGCAAACGCGACGTGCTGCTGTACAAAAATCCCAACGATTTCAGTCTGTCACATTCCGAGACGTTTACTTTAGTAAATGTGGCAATGTCGGAAAACACGTCCATCGTGGCGTCGGTTGCCTGAGGGTTGTATGAAACATCCAACATTGTGAGTTGATTGAGAGCCGCCAAGGTGTCATAATTCTTAAATGTATGCGAACGGCCCGATATGTTCAATTTCTTGATTTGTTTCATCTTCGACAAAAAGCCCAACGAAGCCAACGGTGATTTTTCAAACGACACACTTTCCAAGTTTTGCAATTCACTCAATGACTCATAGTCAATTACATCGGTCGATATTACTAAAAGTTCTTTGAGCGAGGCGACCTCAGCCAGCGGAGCAAGCGAAATCGGCTCCTGCGTATGACATTTTTTCAATTGAAGAGACTCCAATTCCTTCAGTTTTTTCACTGATGACAAGTCGGTTATTTCTTGCGTGTTTTCAACAACTAACTTCTTAATCCACTTAAATTTAGAGCATACCGCATCAAAATCCGACTGCGAAATATCGGTTCCAAACTGTACAAGACGATTTTCTATCTCGGGTATTTTCTGGATTTCGTTCAGCACCGAAGCTGATGCGTCATAAATTCGCACACTCACCGTAGAAAGCGAATATCCATTGTATTGTGCGGAACACACGAAAACCGAACAGATTAGAACAATTACACTGAAAAATTTTCTCATCGAAAAAGTTTTTTCAAAGATAATTAGTTTTAGGTAATAACAAAAAAATGATTTTGTATTTGCATAAAAAGAAAAGAATTGTACATTTACACGATGTAAAATTTATTAATCACGCACGGGCTTTGTTTCGTGCATAAAACGTAAAATCTATGGCAGAAAAAAAAGAACACAAAATCATTACGAGTGATGCTGCGAAAACAGCAAGTAGCAAAGGCGTAGCGGCACAACAAATTGCCCAGTCAACAGTTGGTCTTCGTATTGGATCGGTAGTACTCTGGATTGTAGCTCTTGTAGCTGAATTTCTTGCAATCAAGGCAAGTTTCATCCCTGCTCCTGCAGAAGACGAAGAAGCAACATTGTTTATGGGAATGGCTCCATTCACTGCTCTCATCGTTTTCTTGGTAATTGACCTTATTTGCGTCATTGCAGGTTCATTGTTGTGGAAGAAAGCAAACCACATTCACCCAGCTTCCGAAAAGAATGCCCTCACATTCTGGCTGTGGAACAACTTGGGCGTGATTATGGCTGCTGTCGCATTCATTCCTTTCATTATTTTGTTGCTTACTAACAAAAACGCTGACCAAAAGACAAAAACAGTCGGAACTATCGTTGCCGTTGTTGCAATGTTGATTGCCGGATTTAGCAGTTATGACTATAATCCATACTCAGCAGAAGAACAACAAGAAATTTTGAAAATGGAAGAAGCTACCTCAACAGTTTTCTGGACAGAAGGTGGAAAAGTATTCCATATTTATGAAGATTGTCAACATTTGAATCAATC
Source organism: Bacteroidales bacterium (assembly GCA_016285445.1). GTDB lineage: Bacteria > Bacteroidota > Bacteroidia > Bacteroidales > UBA1715 > UBA1715. The sequence goes on along the minus strand of JAEEQV010000145.1, from coordinate 1,535 downwards.
AGAGGAATTGCATCAAACAACAACACAAGAAGCTGAACAAGCTGGTAAAGAACGTTTGTGCAAGACTTGCTTAAAACGTCACGAAAAAGAAGTTGCCGAAACTCCTGCTGAAGTTTCAGAAGAAGGTCAATCTGCACTTGAAGAAGCTTCAGAAACCGTAAAAAATGCAGTTGAATCAACTGCCGAAGAGGTAAAAGACGAAGTTGAAGAAGCTGTTGAGGAATAATCCTACTTTGTAAAACAAAAAAATCCTTCTTCGCATTGCGAGGAAGGATTTTTTATTTTGTATCTTCTGTATCAACTGATTTTCGGAAACTATTAATGAACGACGGAGTGAGCAATGTTTTTGAGAAACCTCCGTCATTATATATTGTCTGCATAGTTACCCGTTTGGTGTAATCGGAAAACATCATCACGCACACGTCGGCAAGGTCGTCGGCAGTTGCATTTCCCAACGGCGCAAGTTGGTTTGAGTATGAGAAAAAGTAGGATTCTTCGTTCCAATGACTCCCTGCTTTTGTCGGTACTGGCGACTGTGAAATTGCATTGACACGGATTTGTTTCTGTTCTCCGAGAATACGACCAAAGTTCCGAACGATGGATTCCAAGAGAGCTTTTGCATCCGACATATCATTGTACCCTGCCATACTTCGTTCCGATGCTATATACGTAATAGTCAACACCGAAGCACCCATTTCCAAAGCATTGAGACGATGAGCGGTCTGAAGCAGTTTATGGAACGACAGTGCCGAAATATCCAATGTTTTTTGATAATACGAATAACAAAGATTTTCGTATGATTTTCGACGGCGCAAGTTTAAAGACTGAGCGACAGAATGTAGTATGAAATTTATTTGACCGCCCAATATTTTTTGCGATTCGAGCAACAAGTGTTCCAAATCGGCTTCATTCGTCGCATCACAAGGAATAAACGGCATATTGACGGATGCAGCCAATTTTTCGGAGGAACCGAGTTTCGCGGCAGCTCTTGTGTTTGTAATGACAATGTTTGCACCTTCGTCAACACAGTGTTTGGCAACCGCCCACGCAAGAGATTTCTCGTTAAAAACTCCGAAAATGATACCTTTTTTGCCTGATAAAATATGTTTTGACTCAGTCGTATCCATTCTTGATTAAAAATCGTGCAAAGATAAATATTATATTTCACAAATTCCCAAGTACGTCTTTGAGTGCCTCCCACGTCTTTGCCACCGAAGCGATTTCAACCACTTCGTTTGGTGAATGCGGACCTCTAATGTTGGGACCAAAAGAAACGGCTTCCATTTGCGGCATTTTATCGACAAATATGCCACATTCCAATCCTGCATGAACAACCACGACATTCGTTTCTTGTTCAAACACTTTTTCGCACGATTTTTTCACCGTCTGCAACAGTTTTGATTCCCATACGGGTTTCCAACCTGGGTATTCGCCTGTAAATGACGATTTTGCACCATATAATTCAAATATCGCTTTTTGAGCATTCGCCAACTGATGCTTGCTATCGCTATCGACGCTTCGCAACAAGCATCCGA
>JAEEQV010000144.1:0-6093 GCA_016285445.1 Bacteroidales bacterium | reverse complement strand
AAAGCTGACCACATTAGGATGAAAGTAAGAATTTTTTGCTTCATTTATATTCCATTAAATTTGTTTAACCTTCATTTTTCTTCTGTTTCGATCTCTCTTAATTTATCTTCTATACTTTAGTTCCACTATCAATGTCAAGGCATCCACTGTTGCTTTGATTCTGACTAATCAATAGAAATTTGCGAGATTTCAAGCAGTCAAAACAAAGCGTCAGATAAACGCCTTTTATGTCCAAGCCCACCCATCCGCATGTATAAAATGCTTCGGCGGGAACTTGGGGTAAAAATAGAAAAAAGTTTTGGAAAACAGAATAGTTTTTCCATAGATTATTGAAAAGAGGATTTTTATTTTGTATATTTGCATTGTCTAAAAAGTTAGACTATCCGGGTAAGTTTCCCGAGAGGGCAAGCCGAATACGTCACTACCCATTTAAAAGCCACAATATTTGTGGCTTTTTTATTTTCAGCGGAAAGTGTTCATCAACATTTTCAAGAACCCCTTACTCAATGCAATATTTCGTGTGGCAGAAAAAGAAATCCCCTTGTTAAAAATAAGAACCTCCAATGCAACGTCTGATTGCTCAAAATACCATCTAACATCTCTTGCAAGATGACGCAAGTTATAATCTATAGTAATATTAAGCAACACTCTATTGGTCTGTCCGATAGATTCTTGTAAACGGTTCCCTACCGAATTTTTGCCACTAATTGTTTTCAAATCAAATAGTTTGTAAACGCCTTTTCTCACAAATATAAAATCGGCAGAACGAGTGGTTTTCGGGTTGGGCAGAATATAAACAGTGTAGCCAAATGCCATTGCCTTACGTGCCACATTAAGTTGTTTGTCGTAGTCGTTGCCATCCTCGCCGCCCACGGCATAAATGTCCGTTTCAATCATATGAAAATCGGCAAAAGATGCAATTAATTTTAGTTGCTTTATAAAATTGCCACCCTGCAAAACATGCAATTTGTCAAGCTCGGCGGCAATGTCATCATTCTTTGGCTTTTCTTTTTTCATATATTTATTTTTGTGGTGCTATGACTAAAGATTCCTTCTACTGGCGGCAAAGCAGAACGGACGAAGAAATCAATCTTGTTTTCAGTTTGTGTAACACGTTGTTCAAGCCGTTCTATTCGTTGATTTACGGAATAGCCCTTAAGCAAATAGTCTTTCAAAACTTTTAATGCCCATTGACGGAACTGCGTACCACGCAACGACTTTACCCTATACCCGACAGAAATAATCACATCAAGATTATATAATTTTGTTTTATATTTTTTACCATCGGAAGCAGTTAGTAAGGAATCCTTACATACTGAATCATATTCAAGTTCTCCCTCTTTAAAAATGTTGGAAATATGCAATGTAATGTTGTTTTTTGTTGTTGCAAACAATTCCGCCATCTGTGCTTGAGAGAGCCAGACGGTCTCCTCATTCATACGAACTTCCAAACGGATTGTATCATCGGGATTATAGAGGACAATTTCACCACTTTGTGGTGCAAGCTTTTGTGTTTCAATGTTTTTCATAGTCTATTTTTACGACCTTATTTTTAATCTTATTACTAATTATGATTCGTTAATAGGTTGATGTAAAAATAGAAAAAATTTCTGAATTAAAGGTGAAAAATAAAGGAGTTATATGGGCTTTTTGTCCATCTTCAATTATTTAAAGTTTACTTTATAAGTGAAATTTGGTACACAAGCACTAAAATAATACGCTTTAACATTGTATTGCTCCTCAATATTCGTAAAGTTTCCTCCAATGTATGCATAATCTGTAAAATCGTAGTATAGAATGTTCTTTCTACCATACACATTGAATATGCCTATCGAAAAACTCTGTTCGTAATGTTTGTGCGGCTTGCCGTTGTAATGCAATGAAACGTCCAATCGATGATATACAGGATATGAATCTGAATTTCGTTTATTATAGATTGGAATTTTCGTTCCCTTATACTCATAATATCCCTGTGCAAACGTTCCTGGACGGCCGCTTGCAAACACCCACAACGCGCTACAAGACCACCGTTCCTTGATTCGCTGTGTCACTTGCAGCTTTATATCATGCGGCATATCGTATGGCGCACGATACTGCTCATCCATAATTTCGGGGATGTCATATAAAACTTTCGCGAACGAATAGCTGGCGGAAATCTGGTTGCGTTCCCCCTCTCTATTAACTGCAATTTCAAAACCGTAGGCACGAGCCTTTCCAGCCTTCACCTGCGATTCGGCATACGGATTTGCGAGCAAGTACGCATGGTCAATGTAGTCTATTTGGTTATGAATATTTCGATAGTATGCCTCGGCGAGCAATCCTATGTTTTTCTTCTTCAGGGTATAGCCAACGGAAAAATTTTCAGCCTCCACTGGCTTTAAGTTCGGCGACGAACAGAACCACGTTTCAAGCGACGAATAGTTCAACTTGCTGTTCGATAGTGACTGCATTGACTGCGATGTTCGGGTAAACGAAGCAGAAAGTTCCGAATCCTTGATTTTCTTCGCTATGTGAACACGCGGCTCCACGCACGTGTAGGAGTTCCAAATCCCCGAAGACTCTTTATTTTCGGCAATTGCTAACCCGTTGTCAATCGTGTACAATGTGGCTTCCCCGAAGTTGTGGTATTGGGTGATACGCAGTCCATACATAAATGTCCAATTGTTCACGGAGATGGTGTGGTTTGCAAACAACGATGGTTCGAACAACTGCATATCGGAAATACTGTTTGCCACATCGCCCGTTTTGCCCGGAGTGAGTTGGAAAACTGACGATTGCACTCCCACCAATACCTTTTGGTTGTTCGAAATATACCAATTGAGCTTTGATTTAGCGGTGTATTCGTTCACACCAACCAACCATGTGCGCTTTGTGGAATCCAGAAAGTTTGTTTTGTTGCTGTATTTGCTTGCCACAACTGATGTGGTCAAGAACAGTTTCGGACGCAGTTCGCTAATCCATCGCGCTGTTCCACTCACATTAAGTGCGTCGCTTTCCAAAAATGGCGGATATTTCTGGTAGTCAGAGCTGATGTAGCTCGAAAGGAATACGCGGTTTTTGTCGTTGATTTTGCAGTTGACTTTCGCATTCACGTCGTAAAAAGCGGGCACATTGACAATATCACTGAATTTATGTATAATGTCCAAAGTGCTTCGTCTTCCAGCTACAAAGAAGGATGCAACGTCCTTTTTGATAGGTCCTTCCACAGTTGCGTTTGCTGTTAATATGCTCAACAAGGCACTTCCGCTAAATGAGTTAAGATTTCCTTCTTTCATTTGTGCATCGAGCACCGAGGAAATTCTTCCACCATATTCAGGCGAGAAATAACTATTGTAAAATCTCACTTCGTTGAGCATGTCGGGGTTGAAGGAAGAAACATATCCGTACATGTGCGACACGTTGTAAATATTTGCCTCATCAATGCGAATCATATTCTGGTCGCGGTTGCCGCCCCTGACGTACATACCGGTCGTTCCGTCGCCTATCGTTTTAATTCCAGGCATGGTCTGAACCACTTTTATAACATCGGGTACGCCAAATGTGGATGGCGTAAGCTCAATTTGTTTTGCGGAAAGATGTTTTGTCACAACATCGGATGTGTGTTGGCGACCTTGCACCTCAATTTTGTCGATGTCGTAAGACTGACTTGGCAAACGAAAGATTACACGCATATTGTCAGAAACCTGAATATCCTGAGTCTGTGACTTTGTCCCCAAGCTGCTGCATTCCAAGGTATATGCTCCAGATTTTAAACGCATACTGAAAAATCCATACTCGTTCGAAATGACCGCCGTATTGGTCGTCGCCTCGTAAATTGTGGCGCCCACAATTACTTCACTGCTTGCGCTGTCTTTTACATAACCCGATATAGAAAAATCTTGTGCGATAGCCGAAAATCCTGCTATAACACAAGTTAACAAGAATATATATTTATAAAATGTCTTCATCTTTTTAAATTTTATATGTGTCTTAAACAAATTGATTTCTACAATCTCAATCACTCTTAACTTTTAATGTTCAACGATTTTTCCAATAGAATGCGCTATACGTGTGAGTTCCCATTTGTTACAATCTTTTCTTTTCACGTCGCATGCTGAAAAGAATCCGACACCGCCATTTGAGATGTTGGTTGGCAGATTTGACGATATTTCTCCAAAATCGTACTTACTCGCTTTCAAGTTCTGGAACAAGCAATACAAGAAATATTCATACGGAGGGGAACACGACATTTTTGAAATCGCCACGGTGTCAGTTAAATCCATGTTTTCTGAGTTCCCTGGATTAATTCTTGTGATACCAGAGTTTTCGCTTACTGCTCCTATTAATTGTGGTGATGCTAATTGTCGGAAAGAATAACTTGGGTGTCCAAAATTAGAAATCAGTTCATTATAATTATGGTCTTCTACCCCCAAAAATTGTTTTGCCTCGGGGGTAGGAATGGCTCTAAATCCCATTATAAATGCTTCCTGTTGTCCAAACAGATATTCTGGGTAACACGTAGCAGTGTCCCCCGACCCCTTACCTCCCCAAAGATAAAGATAGAGAGGGCTATTTTCATTAAAAGTAATCTCCGAAACTTGAGGCATCACATCCGTGGCGGTATATGTTTTTCCCTCAACTTCCACCACAAGTTTATGTTCTTGGTTGGGAACGCCAGCAAACGAATCAACGGATTCATAATATATTTCGACGTATGTCATTCCATAATAATTAATTGAATCATGTATTTCCTTAAACTCATACTTTTTCCCTGCTACTTCCACAGAAACTTTTGCCCCACAGACTCTTTTATTTGAAGAAGCGTCTTTAAATTTATTTGGATTACCATCAGAAGACAAATAGAGTTCACTAAAGTCTATTGACCGTGAAACAACTATTGTTTGTTTACTGTATTCCGAGGTGATTATACCTGAAATTGCAATAGTCTTTTCGGAATCTTTACGTTGAATTACGTTTGAAATGTCTTCATCGTACTCTCCTGTACACGAAGTGAATGCTATCAAAAGCAAAAAAATTGAATACTGAAATGATTTCATTTTTTAAAAAGGTTAAATGTAAGGTAGTATATCATTTAATTAGTAATCTTCAATTAATACACAAAAGTAAAGAAAAATAAAACAATATAAAAAGCGTTTTTTGTTTTAAGTCCTGTATTTTCCTATATGTTAAAAACAAAAGGGGGGGTTCTCATTACCAGTATGACCACGCAAATGAGAAGTATATAAAAAAGAAATAGCGGTTAAAATCCGCTATTTCTTTTTAGTTCATTGTAAAAATTGTCTTCCGCTATACATGGGAATGGTGCATCGCTTTTAAACATTTCTATATATTCGTTTATTAGCTCTTTGTTGTTTGTTTTTCTCAATTTCAAAAAGAAATTGTACATTTTTTGAGGTGTCGTGCTTACGTTCGGGAGTTTTCCGTATTCCGTAACCAGATAGCCTAAATTGTCAAATTTGAAATTTTCCATATTTGTAAAAATTACGTTTTTTGCAAATATGGTATTATTTTTCGGAATTATATACTTTCGTCGTGTAAATAACCGCATTTGTTAGAATACACCTTCTTTTCTGTTACTTTCTGTCTACAGCAACAGAAAGTAACCAAAGAATGCCGGCGACGCTGCATTCTCGCTAAAAATCATTTCTCTACGCTAAACTCTCGGGGATGGCTCCCCCCACAAGCTAACGCCGCCAAGCCGAGAGTTTTTAACGCTTCGTTCAAAGATTTTCTTCACGCTCGCCTGCAAAGTCGCCATGCTATCGTTTGGTGGAGAACACCTTCTTTGTTGCGCCAAACGAGAACATTTGTTGGCACGACTGTCCGACTGAGCCGAGCGGGTCCGTCGGCGGCCTTTCTTTGGGTTCCGTTTCTTTCGCCGCCGAAAGAATTTTGCGAGTAAGTGAGAGCAAAGAAAATGAATTTTCTTTGCCGAACGTGAGCAAAATGCCCAAGGGAAATGGAACAGATTCTTGAAAGATTAAAGTAAATAAATCCTAAAATTATTAATACACAACGGGTTCTTAAATAGTTTTTATAGATTTAATTTACTGAAACACAAATAAATAAGTTCTATTATTGGTGCTTGCTAAC
>JAEEQV010000143.1:0-6103 GCA_016285445.1 Bacteroidales bacterium | reverse complement strand
TCGCAAAGATAGATTTTTTTATCGTAGAGACGTCACATTATGGCGTCTCTACATTATAATTTTTATAAAAAAACGTAGAGACGTTGCGCGCAACGTCTCTACAATAATCATCATCACGGTTTGTTCAACGTAGGGCTGTCACATTGTGGCAGCCCTACCACCCGTTTATTTAGACGGACGCCACATTGTGACGTTCCTACGTGGATTGTATATTATTTTGCAAATTTAACCGTTCCTTCTTGTGTTTGAATGAAATAAATTCCTTCAGGAAGGTTTGTAATGTTCAATTGTTTTGAACCAGATTTTACGGTTTGTCCCAAAATGTTGGTTACAACAATGTTACCTTTTGAATATACAACACCTTCAACAATTTCTACTTCTGCAGCTTGAATTGTAGGAGCAGCAAGAGGTTTAAATTCTGTTTGTTGGCCTGCTTCGGTATTTCTTGTAATATCATTTCCAATAATCAAGTTCTTTATATATAATGTTGATTTACCATATTCTTTTTCTTCATCATTAATATAGAATTCAAGACCGATAATGTGTTTCAAATCCAATTTTAATTTTACGTCAGCAGGAGCTTGATAACCTTCGCCATTAATTGAGAAGTTTACACCGTTCCACCAATATGCCTGGTCGCAAATATCGCCGATAGTCCAGCTGTAGGTATCAAAACCTTCCGACAATTCATCTTCACCTTCGTCGCAGAATGCGCCTTCGAACCAATGCCAGCTATCCTCGTCATTTGGAAGATAGGTGTTATTTGTTTCTACAATAGTTTTAATATGGCTTACAATAGTTGAACCATCGCTCACACTTGATTTTCTACCTTTTATATCCCATAAGTCAACACGGATAGAAGGGTCTTCAACCGTAGAAACCAACTGATATTGGAAACGTACCAATCTGTTTGCCGGTTCTGAGAAATCAACCGAATAGCCCTTTGCTACCTTATGACAGTCGTTCGTCCATTTCTGACCAGTGATTGGGTTCACTTTTTGATAGTTTTCACATTCGCCATCCCAATATTGCCAACGAATACCAAATTTTTGATAAGTGGTTTGGTTTACGTTTTGAGCTGTTCTATTGTTTTCTGCAATCAAAATATCACCATCATAAGTAATTTTATAACTATTAGATGGATAGATACTACTTTCCTCAACTTCAATACCGTTGGCAGGAGACAACCCTTTCAAAACTTGGACATTCGTTGTTTGGTCATCTACCTCCCAATAACTATCCCAAAGTTCGTAATCCGTTTTCCAATTGTTCCAATAGGCTGTAGAACCCATGGCAGCCAAAGCTGCTTCAGCTTCGTTGTCTTGTGCAAAAGCCCCAAAGCCCAAGCAAAGACTTGCAATACATAAAAATACTTTTCTCATAATCATATAGTTTTATATCATTTTCACAAATATAAAACTTAAAAGTGTATTTTGTACACTATTCAACGATAATTTTTTCTGTAATGGTTCCGTTGCTTGTCTGTAACGATATGAAATAGACTCCTGATTTACTGAAAGATACTGTTGTTTCTTTCGTGAATTTACCAGTCGAAAGTTTTGTTCCTATGCCTGATAAAATCGTATATGAAACTTCTTCATCTTCTCCGTAAGAAAGAACTACTTCGGTATTAGCCTTTACTGGGTTTGGAGATACGGCAAAAGAAGATTTGTCAACAGTATTTATTGCCACTATCGGTTTAGAAATAACGGAGTTATTTGTTATTGCAACTTCTGTCATTGTTGGAAGAATAGCACCTTCGATTGAGGATCCTTTTTCCGTCTCTAACGACAGCAAAACCTCTTGATTCTTATAGATTTTTGAAGTAAGGTAACAACGAATCTTTTTCATATCTCCATTTACATATTCAAAATGAGATACATTCACACGTTCACCATCTGCTGTCAGAACAAATTCCGATGTTTCAGGAAGGGTTGTAACTTCTTTGTCGTAGATTAGGAAGAGAATGTTTCCATCTTTTACGATATATGATTTTGTCAATGCAATTTCAGGATACAATTCCTCGTCGGTAATATGGAAATAGTTCAAGTTGAATCCCGATTTCTCAACTTTCATCTTGAATTCGATCGAATCGCCAACAGGAAGTTCAATAACTCTATGAACAGATGCCCATTCGGTGAAACTACCCGTTGCAGGCAATTTTATGTAGTTTATTTCGCTATTTCCGTTGATGAGGAATCCAATCATACCATCGTATCCTACTGCTGCGTCGGCTGAATATCGTACTGTTAAAGTGTATTTTTTCGCTTCCTCAACCGAGATGAAATACGTATAGTAGTCGCCTGCGCCAGTATATCCTAATTCGGTTCCGTTGCCCAATTCGTCATCGTCGGTACTTTCACCTTTTACCGGGCCACCCGTCTGGAACCAGAATTCGTCGGCTTGAATCACTCCTGGCACAGAAACGATAGTACCACCCGAAGTCAAATCATTTTCCAAAGCGATTTCAATATGTTCCAATACACCTTGATGTATTGTTTGTACAATGTCGTCACCATCGTATTTCAAAGTGTACTCATATCCTTGTAACATAGGCGGAATGGTGGTGAATTCCAATTTTCGCGAGTTTCGTTTGTATGAAGCGATGAAATCCAATTCCTTCACCTCGTCAGTTTTCGGATTGCGTTCTACAATATGGAATCCGGCATGTGAATAGTCGGTTGTTTGTGACATATTTGCGTCGAAATACACGTTGATGGTGAAATTGTCGGCAATAACGGCTGAGTCAATTTCAGGAGTGTAATTCGCACCAGCTTTGTCGGTTAAGGCAAAATCAGAAACAGCAATGCCGTTCACATCCTTCAACGAGGAATTTCCCGTAGAAGATACGGTAGTTACGTCGTATTTGAAGATTCTTGTTGTCGGATACAGATACAAGTCGTAGTTTGATTCTGTCGAAATTTGAGCAGTATATGTCAACGTGTTGTCGCCATTTTGTACTACGATGCCACAATCTTCAGCCAAATCGGCAAGGGCTTTCGAGAATGTCAGTTTTACATACGTTCCCGTAGAAGAAATCTCCATAGCATCGACCAACAACGGAGCTGTAGGCAACTCGTTTGTTACGGGGTTTTCGTCGAATTTGTCAAGCGGCAAGCTGTTTATGCCGATAGCATTGCTTCCTGCGTACGAAAGAGTAATGGTAGCCGTGTTGCTAATCGGATTTGCCATTGTTATGGAAACGATGTTGTTTTCTGCCGAAACACTTGAAATTTCTTGTTGCACGCCGTCAACCAATACGACAAATTCGCTCTTTGCCTCTGTTGCATCCTGCAAAGTGACATTGTCTTTGAAAGTTGCCGTGATTTTCGTGTCTTCGAACAATTGTGCAGAGGCAATTTCGGTTTGTTTTATCACATTCAATATGAAATGTAGTGCCGAATAAGCAGGTAAAGAATAGGTGAATCCCGAATCCTCGATTTTAGTAATTGTGCCTTTTTGCGTAATATTTGCCGATTCTTGGTCAAAACCATACACAACGCCGTCGGAATATGTTCCGTTTTGTAAGATGAAGTTTGCAGGCAATGCGTCCGCAGTTTTGTTAATGGCAATAATGTGAAGATTACCTTCTTCGTCTAATGACGCGTAGCTTGCCATTTTTGCCGTGTCGGTGAAGATGTCTTGTACCGAGGTTGTTCCAAATCCGTTACCATTGCCGTCATAGTTGAGGTATAATTTATAAGCGGCGATTGAATATGATTGGAAAGTGTTCCATTTTGTTGCCAGATACACGTCCTCACGACCAAAAATACCCAAGACGTCAGCCAGTGCCAAGCCTCCCGACCAGTGACCTTCTGCGTCGTATTCAAATTCGGTAAAGGCAATCTTTGTGCCTGGATAATACGTGTCTATGGAATATTTTACCGCTTGCAACAAAGAACGTCTTGATTTTGGCAGTTGTCGTGCGATTTCATTTCCCACGTAACTTTTCTCTTTGTAAGTGTTATCCCAAAGAGTACGAGGAGCCTGCAATCGGGCTTCAACCACGTCTTCAGCGATTAATTGTGCCGGTGTTGCCGCATCTGCCGTACTGGTATTTACCACACGTACCAATTGACCTTTCTTAGGACCGTCGGTGTATTTCGTGACGGTTCCTGTTGCTTCGGGATACCAGTGGAACGAAATAATGTCTAAGAATCGTTCGCCATATTTTTCCTCCATCTGACGCAAACTGTCAAGATAGAAGTCAACAAACCAACGATAAGAGTCATTTTTTACTCTAAAGACATTGGCAAATTCGTTTTCTGCTACTCCCCAACGAGCGGCGTCGGTCCAGCCGTAGAACATCGGTCCGACGATTTCGGTACGAGGAGAGATTTTATGCACGGTAGAACCAATCAATTTTGTTTTCTCAAACAATTCCTCATACGTTGTTTGTTCTGGGTGCAACATTGGGTGAGAACGAGACCACAAAAATGGTTCATTGTCAACAGCATAGGCATCTACGCCACCGTTTCCCGGTTCTCCAAGTGTTTGAAGATAGTTTACCAACTCGTCAATATAAACGACGTCGTCATCTTTGTCGGGTGTTAAAGAATATGGCGTAGGCTTGTTGTACTCAAGTTTTTTCCAGCGAGTGTTTTCGTCCGATGCCACTTCGGTGATTTGTCCGTCTTTGTCGGCGGCAACGTAGCCAGCTGCTTGCAATGAGACAATTTTAAACTGGTTTCTTGCATCGGCGTTTTTCACGAAATTTACGATTGGCAATGCTGGCGTTGTACTACCAGTATAATCATAAAAACCATCGGAAACGTTGCTATAATCGTTTCCGCCATTCGAAGCATTGTTTTCCCAGTTATAGGTCGTACTACGATTACCGCCCCAACGAGCCGATGTAGTAAAGTCACAATCCTCGTTTGAACCATAAATATAAGGACTAATAGCGTGAACATTAGACTTCACGTCAATTGTAATCGTTTGAGAAAAAGCTACACTTGGAGCTATGCAAAGCGCAGCTATTAAAGTCTTAGAAATTATTTTCATATTTGTTTTTGTTATCCCTCGCAGGGGGTTATGGTTATCCTTTTTCAGTTTTAAATGGACTATTTGTCGTAACAGTCCCGTCAGCCAATTCATAATAAATCTTTCCATCAACAGAATATACAAGCGGAATGCCCTTTTTTCTGTTCTCTTCCTGAGCTTTACGAACAGCCTGGTTCCCAATAGATTCAATCTCGAATCCTTTTAGGTATAAATTTAAGTCAGAAAATTTTTTTACTTCCATAAAGTTTCCTAATCGTTGACTTATTTTTTCAAAAAGTCCTATTTCAGAATATGACCTTTTTCCATCAATGCAAATATATTATTTTTTTTCATACAAAAACGATTGTTAATAACTTATTATACAAATTACGAATCTGTTTTCAAGATGCTGACAATCAGTTTATTGCGTTTTGCGATCTTCCCATCTTTCACGATTTCAACTTGTACGAGATAAATACCTTTGGGTACGATTTGCCCTTGCGCGTTTGTGCAATTCCACCGAATGAAATTTTTTCCTCCCATGAGTTCTGTGTCGGCAATTTGCTTGACGAAATGTCCCGAAATGGAAAAAATCCTTACGTTGCAGTAAAGTCCATATTCTTCATTCTCAATCAGAATGCAAAGTTCGTCATTCTCGCCGTCGCCATTGGGCGTAACGACTTCTGACTCAAGGGATATCCCTTTTTGAAAAAACAGTTCCTGGGCTTGCGAATTTTTGCAACCTGGAGTGGAAAACCCCACCGAAGCTGTTGCCGAAAACCACGTACTCGCTTCGTGTGACGGCAATGAGACGGAAACTCTTTCCAGCGATGTACCGTCGGGTTCCACATTTGCCGAATGCCAATTTTCGTTGTAGGTAACGGAGTCTATCACTTCTTCCCAACGGTTGAGGAGCATAATCGTTCCTTCTTCATTAGGCAACGTAGGCAATTTTGCCTTCAAAAAAATTGCATTCTCGCAATTGCACTTTTCATAGTATAAATCAGCGTCGGGCGAAACAACCGCGTAGGTTTGCGGAGGAAACATCGCAAAGTTTTCGACGATTCTTGTGAACGTGGAGCCGTTGGAAAAATACATTTGCGACAAATCAAAATACGAG
>JAEEQV010000142.1:0-6112 GCA_016285445.1 Bacteroidales bacterium | reverse complement strand
CGTCCAAATGTTGGAAAATCCTCATTTATAAATGCGCTGATTGGCGAAGACCAACATATTGTAACGCCTGTAGCAGGCACAACACGTGATTCAATCGGGACACGCTTCAACAAATTTGGCTACGATTATTATTTTATAGACACGGCCGGACTACGTAAGAAAGAAAAAGTAAACGAAGATTTGGAATTTTATTCCGTTTTGCGTTCCATTCGTTCTTTGGAATCCGCCGACGTATGCGTGCTGATGATAGATGCCAACGACGGTATTGAGTCGCAGGATATGAATATTCTTCATTTGATTATAAAAAACAACAAGGGCGTTGTGATTTGCGTGAACAAATGGGATTTGATTGACAAGACGACGAATACCGCCCGCGATTTTGAAGAGGCGCTTCGTAAGAAAATCGCACCATTCACCGACGTTCCCATTATTTTCACCTCGGTTTTGGAGAAACAACGCATTCAAAAAATTCTTGAAAAAATCCGTGAGGTATATGAAAACCGCAAACGCAGAATTCAAACCGCACGATTGAACGAGATTATGCTTGAGGCAATCGACAGATTCTCGCCACCAGCAGTGAAAGGAAAAAATATCAAGATCAAATACGTTACCCAACTTCCAACTCCCTATCCGGCATTCGTATTTTTCGGAAGCAATTCCAAATACGTGAAAGATGCCTACAAACGATATCTGGAGAATCAGTTACGTAAGAACTTTGATTTTACGGGAAGTACGGTGCGCGTATATGTCCGCGATAAATAGCCTGTGACCCGCAGTGGTTATTGGCGGCACAGTTTTGAAGTAATAATTTCGGTTACTCGTTGTTTTTCCTTATTCGTCAGTCCCCATAACCAAATGAGACTGATAAAAATAAGTACAAAAAGAGAACTCGTAATTATAAAACGAAGCAATGATTCATCAAAACACTGATGAACCACAAGAGGAATTATAAGCGAAAGCAGCACTATAAACAAAGGATGCAGAACAACAGTATAGAAATACTCCCTGATTCGTATTTCAGGTATTTGTTTGTGCATAAAGAACAGCTTGATGATGTTTGAAAAAATGGCAAACACTATCAAACAAAGCGATGGAACATAATATTCGGGAAAAATCCACAAAACGAGTAACACGCAGGGTAAGAACAACAATTCCACAGTATTATACACCATCTCGTAGTATTTCACATTCCCCGTAGCACGTATGGCGATGGTTCCGACCGAAGTGATGTTTTTAAAGAACAATTCGGCAATGGCAAGCAACACCAACACCGAAGCATACGGAGGAACCTCAACCAACCAGATACCCAATATGTAGGAACAATCCAATATAAGAGGGACAGAAAACAATGCCAGCAGATATATGGCAATCTTTGTCCCCGAAAAGACTAACGTGTTCAACGCCGCATAATCCTGTTTTGCGTAATCTTTAACGATTTGTGGCTCATAGGCTTTCTGGAAATCCTGCACCAATGTCTGTATTGCACCTCGCACCTGACGAGCAATACCCATAGCCGCATTCAGCAACGGCCCGAAAAAAATATTCAGGACAATGGTCGTCCCATGATTACGAAACATATACGCCAAAGTAGAAAGCGATGTCCATCCTGCAAAGCTCATCATCTCACGCATAGTTCCGGAATGCCAGCGTAAGCGGTACCGTATGTAGGGAAAACGTTTACGACAAACCCATACCATTATCACTCGTTCCAAAATAGCAACAACAAGCAGTATGAGTGCGTAGAAAATCATCCTGTCGTATTGCACACAATACAAAAGATAACAGCCCCCCAGCCGCAGAAAAGCGCCAACGATTTGTATCAGGGCTATGGCGTGCATGTGCTCGTGTGCCATCAATACGCTGAAATAGGGATTTGCATTGATGCCGATACAAACTGATACTGACGTGATGAATACGATGAGCCGTAATGTGTTGGTATCGACGACACCTGTCTGCAAACCGACATCAAAAATAAAACATGCCACTATCTGTAACACGACAAACAACGCTACGGAAAACAACAGATTAACCACCAACAAAGAAGAAAACACCTCTTGCTGTTTCTCGTCATCGTCCTTGCCGACGGAAAACGACAGAAAACGTTGCGACGTAGCCTGCAACGAACTTTGCATATACGAAACGGCTCCTATTATTCCTATCACCACCTGATATACACCGTAATCTTCCACACCCAACGCATCCAACACAATACGCGAGGTGAACAATGAGATTACAAACACTACCAACGAACGGAGGTAGAGGAAGAATGAATTTTTTATAAATTGTTTCGTATTCATAATGCTCTTCGCATTATATTCCCTTTTAATTTTTAATTCTTAATTTTAAATTTCTACTCTTTTCAACACAACTGCTAAAAAAGAATCTTATTCTACTTCTTTTAAGAATGCCTGTACCGTCTCCATCATCTTACGTCCTTCCAGGCAATTCTGCGAAATGGCAAACCGCTGGTTCCAGCCAAGATTCGCTATACGTTTGGAAAGAATGGACTCCATACGTTTTACGTTCTTGGCATAATACCCTTTCCGCGTTACCGCATATTCCAGATTTTTAGGGGTAAACTGCACAAGATAACCGCCGTCATATTGCGTGGCATTCGAAGCGACAGCATACGTCTTATACACATCAATAAACGGCGTCAACCCAAAGAGCAAATGCCTGATTTCCGACTCCTCCCCTCCCGAAATCCACAACACAAAACTATACCCTCGCTCCAAAAACGTCTGCTGCATACGAGTACATTCTTGGAGAATGTCTTCGAACATTTGGGGAGGAAATTCCGAGTGACAATATCCATCAAATTTCCATTGATAAAAACACTCTCTCCAAACACATTTTACCGTGGCTTCCAATGTTCCCTTATAAAATAGTAATCCGATTCTATGTGCCCCATCTTCGAGAAACAAATCTTTATCAACCAATAACTTTGAATCTGCACGAAAGCCTTCTGTTTCAACCGATTGTATTAGTTTTTGAAACTTATCCCTGTATTTTTCTTGCATTTCTTCTGAATAGCCATAGATATGAGAGCATATATTGGTTTGATATGGGAACGACAGATCTTGAAATTCATAATATCTCCGAATATCCAGCAAACGAGAAGCAGAAACAAAAAGTTGTTTATTTAATTCTCCATTTCTGGGGAAAAGAATATCTGCAAAAGAACATGTAAAATCTACATAAAAGACTTTATCATATATAAAAAAAACAGATTTTCGAATATTCTGCCATACATATCGAAAACCTGTCACTATAAAATGTTGTACCGTCATGTTACACTATCGCTTCTTTAATACATTGTACTATATAATTCACGTCGTCATCGGTCACCCATGGTCCGCTGGGCAGACACATTCCCACCTTGAAAAGTGATTCTGAAACGCCGTTTACGTATGCCGTAGCCGACGCATACACGGGTTGCTTGTGCATGGGTTTCCACAATGGACGGGCTTCTATATGCTTCTGCAACAGAAACACACGCAACGCCTCCACGTTTTCATGTGGCTGACAATCCGTCGTAGGTGAATCTACCGTATGTATCACCCCGGCAGCTCCGCCAACGGCAGTTTTTATCACTTCCTTATACGCATTTTCCTGCCCTTGCACTCGCACATCTGGGTCAATGGTAATTGTACATAGCCAAAAATTTGACTCATAGCGTTCATCGGGAGCAGTATGTACGTGTATGCCTGGCACATCACGCAACAAATTCTCATACATTTTCTGCACGTGTTGATGATGTGCGATATGTTCCTGCAACACAGTCATTTGCCCGCGACCAATTCCTGCACAAATGTTGCTCATACGATAATTGTACCCTATGGCACTATGTTGATAATACGGATACGCATCGCGTGCCTGCGTGGCATACCAAAGAATGTTGTTTTTGCTTTCCTCGTCTGCACATATCAATGCTCCGCCACCACTGGTCGTTATCATTTTATTGCCATTGAACGACAGCACGCCATAGGTTCCAAACGTCCCCAAAACCTGTCCTTTCCATCGTGAACCACAGCCTTCGGCAGCATCTTCTATGACAGGAATGTCGTATTTTCGAGCTATTTCCATAATCCGTTCACAATCGTACGGCATGCCATAGAGGGCAACGGGAACGATTGCCTTGGGATAATTTCCCGTCACTTGCTTTCGTTCTATTATTGCCTGCTCCAAAAGCGCAGGATCCATATTCCACGAATGTGGCTCGCTATCAATAAACACGGGCTTTGCCCCCAAATATGTAATAGGATGGCTCGACGCACAAAAGGTAAACGACTGAACAAGGACCTCATCGCCCAGTCCCACGCCACACGCCAACAATGCCAAGTGTACCGCTGCCGTACCCGAACTCAACGCCACCACCGACTTGTCCTGTCCGACAAAAGTTTGTAAATCTTGTTCAAAACCATTCACATTGGGACCTAAGGGTACCACCCAATTGGTATCAAACGCCTCCTGTACATATTTTTGTTCCATTCCCGTCTCGCTCATGTGAGCAAGGCAGAGATAGATTGTTTTTCGTTGTTCTGACATAATATTTTATTTTTTAATCTTTGCAAGCTTATCTCTCATGAGATACACTTACAATTGATTTATGTAACTCCTTTCTATTTTTCTCCTTTTTAATCTTCTTTCTGGAATACCAGTAACTCCCAGCACAGTTGCTTCAATTCCGTGATCTTACCTATTGGGGCCTGCTGTAAATAATAAAATTATTGTGCTTTGTTTCAATAGTTCCAGTCACAAATTCGGTCAAGCAGTATCGTTGACACGTATTAAGAATATAGATCTCGTCTTGACACATCTCATCTGCCCACATTTTAACGAGGTTTTTCGTGGTTGCCATATCGCCCACTCTACCTCCAATAGATTCAAATCATTGAACCATTGCTGGACCATATGTCTTCTGATAGCGTCGTTGGCGCACCTGTTTTTCAAAGCCTTTTCATTGCTTTTACACATGCGCTCTTGTGTCAACAAATCATCAGCTTTTTTGAACAACACTTTTAAAAAGGGGACAGAAGCTAAAATATACGAAATTGCGAAACCTAAAATTCATCTACACCCTTCATAACAACAATGCAATTTATTTCAAAAAATCAGCCTTAATAAACCTAACACCTGCCCGCTTCAAAACCTTCCAATCGTCCTTAAGATTTGAGATTGCAACAGCCTCATAACAAAACAGCCAATATCTATCCATATCGGAATCCTTTAGCCGCTCGGCTTCTTTCCTCAAAGGCCTCATTTGAGTCGCCAACCTATTGCCATGATTAATCCTAAGATAATAAAGCCACGTCATTAGCAGTAACACACAGTCACTTCTCTCAATTACCCAATCAATATCTAGTTCATCCAAGGTGAAACCATGTTTCAAGCTAAAATAAATAGCATAACTGATGGCCTCATAATTATGAGAAGCTTTCGAATCCGCATAAAGCGCATCCGAATAAGCTTTCATATCCGCTTGTCCAACACCGAAAGGTGTGAAAACAGAGTCGTCCATCAATTGAACAAGGTAAGGATATACATCAGACATATGCATAATCCGTTGAGCGGCAAGTTTTTTGGCATTTGCTGATAAATTCTTTGCAGATAGAGTCTTTATAGCATAATTCAACACAGCTGAATTACCTGTTTCTGTTGCCAAACTTAAAGCTAAATCCAAATATGCATTTACCTCAGTGTATGTAATCATATCTTTGGTAATAACCAGATAACTATTCAATTTGTGAACCCATTTCTCGACCATAGCAACTGGTAAAGTTTGGATTACCGTCTTTTTATGATTCAAAGGTAGGTCAAAATCCCTTAATGCCTCTTCCAAGTCGTGAAGGAAACGCTGGGCACGTTCGTAGCTATCAACATAACATTCGTAATCATCAATATTACGGAAATACCTATAGCCTTTATCATACAGTTTCTTATCCACAACAGTAAGAATCACTTCAGATAAGAGATTTGAAGCATAAGGTCCTATCAGTAATCCGTGAGTTTCACCATTCTTCAATGTTGAACAGGCTGCATCAATCATGTTGTACCAAAGAGCATTATTGTTACAATTCGCCTTAGCGACATCTTTTCACACCAGAGCCCG
>JAEEQV010000141.1:0-6117 GCA_016285445.1 Bacteroidales bacterium | reverse complement strand
CGCATATCTCCGCGCAGGCGATTTAACGCAGACGGGACGGAAACAACACGCTGGCATTGCCGAACGTATGGTGAAAAATTATCCTGAAATTTTTCAGGGAAAAGCCCAGATTGACGTGAGTGTGTCAACTTCGCAACGATGCATTATGAGTATGGATGCCTTTTGTTCGCAGTTGAAGGCAATGCGCCCCGATGTGAACATTACCGCCGAATCGAGCAAGCGGCTGATGTATTTCATTTGTAACGATTCGTGGGACACTATTTGCCGTGTGATGGACGACACATTGTGGTCGAATCCGTATTCCGCCTTTCATTCAAAATATGTGCACCCCGAACGGATGATGAAATCGTTATTCACTGATTCAGTGTATGTTGCACAACATATCAATGCTGTTGAGTTTATGCGGAAACTGCACGAAGTGAATGGCACAATGCAGGGAATCGACGATTTGGACTTTGATTTTGATGACGTGTTTACCGCCGACGAATTGTATGGCTGCTGGCTGGTGCAAAATGCGTGGTGGTATGGTGCCTACGGCAATTGCCCGTTGACACGGAATAGGGGAATGTTGTTCGCCAAAAATCTTCTGACTCATTTCCTTGACGAAGCCGACAAGGCGTTGGACGGAAATGGCGTGAGCGCCACCTTGCGTTTCGGTCACGATACGGGATTGTTGCCGCTTTGCTGCCTGATGCAGTTGGAGGGTTGCAATGTCAAGACCACGGATTTTGAATATCTGAGCACGGTATGGTGCGATTTCAAGATAATTCCTATGGCGGCGAATCTTCAGGTTGTGTTTTACAAATCGAAGAAATCCGACGTGGTTTTGGTGAAATTCCTGCTGAACGAAAAAGAGGTGGATCTACCTATTCATAGCGATATTGCGCCATATTACAAGTGGAACGATGTGGAGCAGTTTTATCGAAACATAGCAAACCAATAACGTGGCGAGTAAGAAACTGCATATCATTTACGAAGACAAATGGCTTGTCGTGATTGAGAAACCGTCGGGAATGCTGTCGGTGAACCACCCCACGGCAAAGGAGGAAAATGCGTGGCATCTGGTTCGGGAATATGTGAAACGGAAAAATCCCCGTGGCGATGCGTTTGTGTGCCACCGACTCGACCAGTTCACGTCGGGAATACTAATGTTTGCCAAAGACGAGGGAATCCAGCATTTGTTGCGTGACAATTGGAACGATTACATTTTAGACCGACGATATGTGGCTGTGACAGAGGTTGTTCCCAATCCGAAAAAAGCGGAAATCCGTTCGTATCTTACCGAAAATTCAGCAATGTTTGTCCATTCCACCCGAAATACGGAGATTGGAAAATTAGCGATTACCCGTTTTAAGGTTGTTGCCGAAAATAAGAATATGGCAATGCTTGACGTTCAGATACTTACGGGACGGAAAAATCAGATTCGCGTGCATTTGTCGGAACATGGCTGGCCTATTGCAGGCGATAAGAAATATGGAGCAAAAACCTCTCCCGAAAAACGTCTGATGCTCCACAACAACCGTTTGGTGATAATTCATCCCGTAACGCACGAGCAGCTGATTTTTGAATCACCGATACCGAATTGTTTTAAAAAATATTTCCCTAATACATTTCAAGATGACAAGACAAGAGGCAATTGACAAAGTGTTATCCTTGTTTAACGAAGGATATGCGTGTTCACAATCTATTTTACTTGCTTTCGGACCCGAATTTGGTGCCGATGAAAAAACGGCAAAGTTGATTTCTGCAACGTTTGGTGGCGGAATGGGACGTTTACGTGAAAAATGCGGGGCTGTGACGGGAAGTTTTATGGTTTTTGGCTTGGCGTATGCTCCCGAAGATGCCAAAGATATGGACAACAAATTATTGTCGTATCGTAAGGTGCGGGAGTTGAATAAACACGTGGATGAAGCGTTCGGCACGACCTCGTGCGGTGAATTATTGCAAAAATATGCAACACGTGAAACGGTTGAGAAACGGCAACATCATCAGATTATTTGTACAAAAGTGTTAGCCGAAACAGCTGGCAAATTGTACGATATGTTGCACGAAGACGGAAAGATATAGAATTAGTAAAAAACTTTCATTTGAATAAATTCAAAACAGTTTTTTTATAAATGATTATGTAAATTAATTAAAAGGAAATCAAATGAAACGTCTAAAAAGTCTTATTTATTATCTTGTAAGTGTTCAGATAATTGTTTTAACATTTTTCTCTGCCTTTCGGCTTGTTTTATGTCTCTTTAATAAAACTTATTGGGCAGATGAAAGTTTCGGACTAATAATACCCGCATTTTTAAAGGGCTTACGTTTTGATATAGTAACGTCAAGTATATTTTTATCGGTTGCGGCAGTAGTAGAGTTGATATCTTTATTCTTCAAAGAAAAAAAAATCATTTCTCGAATAGTATCTACATATATTTGTGTGATTTATACATTGTGTCTATTACTATGGTGTGCTGATATCCCATATTTCAATTATTTCTTCAAACACATAGATTCTTCGATTTGGAGTTACTTACAACAACCAAAGTATATAATAAATATGGCGATAGAATCTCCTGTTTATTTAGTGTCAGTCGTTGTATTTATTGTTATTTCATTTTGTCTATGTAAATTTTTTGTCTTTTTGCGAAAAAAGTTTTTGGAAACAAATAGTGAGGAAAAAATATCATCCAAGAGAGAGATTCTTTGTTACATAAGTTCACTGTTTATTATTTTACCATTGTTTTTGGTGAGTATGCGTGGAACATTCCGATTAGGGCATGATTCTTTACGGATTTCAGATAGTTATTACTGCAATAATCCTTTTTTGAATCAAGTAGCTTTAAATCCAGCATATACACTGATACGGACATCTATGGCGAAGGCAAAAGATGATGAAATACATTTTATAGATAATAACATCGCTATAGAAAAAGCACGTAAAGAACTACATGTTGAAACAGACAGTTTACTTTATATATCTCCCATAGCAAGATATGTTTCTCAGGCGGATACTGTTAAAGAGAAAAACGTAGTGGTAATTATTATGGAAAGTATGGCATCACACTTTGTTGCTGATTCTTCATTAACACCATTCCTAAATCAATTGAAGAAAAAATCAATATTTTTTCCTAATGCATATTCTTCAGGTATTCACACTAGAAATGGAGTATGGAGTACATTGTTTTCTTATCCTGCATTGATGTCTCAAAGTCCATTCCCTCACTACAAAATTGTAGAGTATGATTCATGGCCTGGCACAATGAAAAAATTGGGTTATAAAACCTTGTATTTTACAAGTCATTATGCTGATTTTGATAATATTAGGGCATATCTTGTGGCTAATAGTATGGAAACAATTATTTCAGAAGAGGATTATCCTTCTGAGGAAATCTGTAATATATGGGGATGTAGCGATGACTTTTTGTTTAGAAATGCTATCCCAATATTGTCAAATGTGGCAAAACAAAATTTGTTTTTTGCAACCCTTTTAACGACGAGTAATCATCCTCCATACGCACTTCCGAAGTATTTCAAACCAAGAACAGACGATGTTGAAAGGCAAGCAGTGGAATATGCTGATTATTCATTACGAATATTTTTTGAAAAAGCTCAAAAAGAACCATGGTATGATAATACAATCTTTGTTTTGTTAGGTGATCATGGTTCCTTGTATGATGGAGTGACAATTGATTATGATATTCCGTTATCATTGCATAAAACACCTATTTTTATTTTTGATCCTTCAAATAAAAAACCTTATCAAGAGGATGCTTTAATGGGGCAAATGGATGTATATCCAACTGTTATGGGAATGTTAGGATTTGCCTATGTAAATAACGGTTTCGGTATAGATGTGTTAAAAGAAGAAAAGCGTTCTTATATGTATTTTTCGTCTGATGATGCATTTTGTTGCATTGATTCTGTAGATTATTATGTTTGTAGAAGTAATGGATTAGAAAGTTTATATCATTTTAAAGATATGCAACAAGAAAATATCATTTCTGAAAATCCTACAAAAGCAGAAAAAATGAAAAAAGAAGCTCAATCAATGATTCAGGCGGCACAATATCTTGTCAAACAAAAACAAGCGAAGTAAATATGAAATTGTTGGTTCACATACATTTGTATTATCAAGATCAGATTGATTTCTTTCTGCAAAAGCTACAGAATATCACGATACCGTATGATGTGATTTTTACGATAACTGATGACAATGAGCAAATCAGAAATGTAATCATGCATAAGTTACCTTTTGCAACAATCCTGATAGTAAAGAATATAGGTTATGACATATACCCGTTTATTCTGGCTATGCAACAATTTGATTTGGATAAATATGAATACATATTAAAATTACATACAAAGAATTATCGTTCCGATTCTATTCCAATAAATCATTTGCATTATTGCGGTTGGGAATGGCGTGATGATTTAATAAATCCTTTGATAGGTAAGAAATGCTATTTCCGTAAGGCCTTACGAAAAATCTCTGATAAAAAGAATGGACTTGTCTGTTCTGGAAATTTCATCTTTTATAAGGAGGATGTGTCCAATCGTGAGTTTACAAAAAAAATATGTGTTGATTACGGAATGCCATATAGAGATGATTGTTTGTATTGTGCTGGAACAATGTTTTTATGTCGTGCCGACATCATTAGGTATGTGGTTAAAAAAAGAGTTTTCTCTGACAACGATTTTGTGCAAAATGAATATAAAACTGCTATGTATGGAACTTTCTCACATGCAATGGAATATATGTTTGGGGCATTCTGTCAGCATTTAGGGTATAGGATTGTTGGCGTATATAGCGGAAAGACTTTTTTTAAATGTGTTCAAATGTGCGTAAAAGCGCTTGTTCATAAAGATTTACGAGTATATTTGTCGGAAAGATTTCGTCATCATTTTTATAACAACTAAATAATTGAAATTGGAAATTTCAAAAAGTGTATCGGTCGTAATTCCAACGTTTGAGGGGAAAGAGTTGCTTGAAAAGTATTTGCCAAGTTTATTCCGCACGTTACAAACGAGTGCAAGGGTTTCCTCATACGAAGTGATAGTTGTTGATGATGCTTCGAGCGATGATACCGAACTATTTTTACAAAAAAAATATCCAGAAGTAGTTTTTATTAAAAATGACGAAAATTCAGGTTTTTCAAAAACATCGAATCGGGGACTACAGCGTGCTACCTGCGATTTAGTGTTGTTTCTGAACAACGATATGGTTTTGAATGATGATTTTTTTGATAAGACGATACCATTTTTCAATCAAGACGATACCTTTGGCGTTTTCTCCGAGATTCGTGATAGTGAAGGAATTAAGAAATTGGAAGGACAAAAATTGCCAGTTATTACAAGATGTAAGATTCATTATGCTGACAATGTAGAGACGTCACATTGTGGCGTCTCTACAACAAAATTTAATCCTTATTCTTTTTATATATGTGGCGGAAATATGTTGGTAAGCCGCAAGAAAATGGTTGAATTACAGGGGTTTAACGAAATATATTCACCGTTTTATTTCGAGGATTTTGATGTGAGTCTTCGTGCGTGGCGAAATGGTTGGTTTTGTTATTACACCGCAGAAACTTTTTGCAAGCATTGTCATTCTACAACAATAAAGAAAAAATTCAGTGCTGATTACGTGCAAACTATTTTTATTCGTAATAGATTGATTTTTAATTGTTTGCAGTTGTCATTCTGTGCTGCTCTCGGTATGCATACACGTGTATTGTTAAAAATTATTTTATACAGTATTGTGCCAATTAAGTCGCAACAGACATATAAACGGGCTGCGATTTCTTATTTGAAAATGCATAGGAGTATCATGAGAAATAAAAAGTTGTTTTATACGAACTTAAATTCAATTGATAGTTTTTTGTCTTGTTTTGAGAATAAATGAAAGATTTTACCATCATCTCGGTTTACAATAACGAACAATCATTACAAGAATGTTTGAGACAAAGTATTGACTCTCAAATTGATGTATCTGTTGAAACAAAATATATTGATAATTCAAGAAGTGTATTCCCTAATGCAAAAAAAGCATTAGAAAGTGCGATTGATAATTGCTTGGGCAAATATCTGATTTTTTCACATCAGGATATCGTGTTCCTTAATACACAGGAATTA
>JAEEQV010000140.1:0-6181 GCA_016285445.1 Bacteroidales bacterium | reverse complement strand
TTAACTTTTAATTCTTAACTCTTAATTTTTAATTATCAGTTGATATTCTTTCAAAAAAAAAAGCACCAAACTCTTGAAGAATGGTGCTTTTATATCGAAATAGTCAAACACCATTCATTACTGAATGACATCCACGACTACCACAAATACTGTTTCTAAAATCATATCGTTGTTTTACGTGTGCAAATATAATATTTTTTTTGAAAACGTGCTATAAAATGGTAATGTTTGCAAAATGTGATTCAATATTTTTCACATCTTCCTATTCTTTTTCCTATCTTTACCTTGTAATCGAAACGATAAGGGTGAAAACAAAATATTGCAGGATAGGTTTGTTGCTTATGGGTGTTGGCATGTATGTCGGCGTTGTGGCGTACATTATGACACCAAAGGAGAAGCGACAGATGCCTACGCCATATACGTTTCCCGTATCGTATGCGCTGGACAATATGAACATTCCTGCCGATAATCCTATGACGGTGGAAGGCGTGGAGTTGGGGCGACATCTGTTTTACGATGGTCGATTGGCTGGAAGGATTCACAAGGATAGTCTTATGTCGTGTGCGACGTGCCACAAGCAAGCTCATTCGTTTGAATGTGGCATAGATCACCCGAAATACAAGGATGGAAAGACTTTTGGAATGACGGGAATCCCGACGCCACACACTATGATGCCATTGATTAACCTTGCGTGGATTAACGAAGGCTATATGTGGAACGGATTTGTCAATTCTAAGAATGAAAAACGTGGTGGTAAATATGGCGTTCCCGAACGAGAGGAATTTCACTATAAAAACATAGAATCGTTTGTGTGGATGATGATTGTAGCTCCGCACGAGGGCAACGGCTCCATAGAGAAATCGCTGGAACTGATTCGGAGCGATTCGCTCTATCCGCCGATGTTCAAAAAAGCGTTTGGAACGGAAGAAATTACCATTGACAGGATGGGGAAAGCCGTGGCGCAATTTGTTCGTTTTTTGGTGTCGTTCAACTCTAAGTTCGATCAATTTATGCGTG
The DNA here is from genome assembly GCA_016285445.1 of Bacteroidales bacterium. Lineage (GTDB taxonomy): Bacteria > Bacteroidota > Bacteroidia > Bacteroidales > UBA1715 > UBA1715. The sequence continues at coordinate 5,164 of JAEEQV010000140.1, read as the reverse complement.
GAGAATATCAACTGACGGAAGCAGAGCGACGAGGATTTTTCTTGTTCTCCACCGAGAGCGGCGACTGCTTTCATTGCCATGGTTCGCCAGCGTTGCCACTGTGGACGACCAACTTGTTCATGAATAATGCGAAGGATATTGATTTTGTAGACAAAAACGACTATTCGTCAGTATCGAAAAATCCTGCCGACAAAGGTAAATATAGGGTTCCGACATTACGTAACGTGGAATACACTGCTCCGTATATGCACGATGGACGATTTGCCACGTTGGACGAAGTATTGGAGTTCTACAACTCTGGTTTGAAACGTTCTCCGTACGTTGACCCTTTGATGATAGGAGTGAATCATGGAGGGATGCATTTGTCTCAACAAGAATTGCAAGATTTGAAGGCGTTTTTGCTTACCTTGTCCGACACAAGTTTTCTCACAAATCCTGCCTATTCGAATCCTCGACCTAACGATGAATTTTTTATACAATAACTATGGGAAAAAAAGTATTACAATCTGTCTTGTGTAATGACGTAATCAGCGATATCGTGATTGACGGAAATCGATTTTCCGAAATTGTGCCGTCGGTGCAAGGTAAACAATATGATAATGCTGAAATAATTGATTGTAGCGGTTTGGCGATTCTTCCGGCTTTTTATAATGCACATACGCACGCGGCAATGACGTTGATGCGTGGCTATGCCGACGACACGCCGTTGTTTGAGTGGCTCAACGACTATATATGGCCCTTGGAGGCGAAATTGACTGCAAAAGACATTGAGATTGGTAGTCGTCTTGCCGTGCTTGAAATGATAAAGTCGGGGACGGTGTTTTTTTCCGATATGTATTGGCACCGTGAGGAAACAATGAAAGTTGTGGAAGAAATGGGAATCCGTGCTGCCATTGGCGTTACCATCTCCGATGTGCTGACAAGTCCGAAAGGCTTGGAAGAGAATTTTTCATTTCTGAAGCAACACAAAGGCGAGTCGGAACGAGTGAAATTGGTTGTGATGCCTCATGCCATTTATACCAATAGTGACGAATGTTTTCAGCGATGCATAACGATTGCAAAAGGAGAAGGCTATGTGTTGCATACGCATTTGTCGGAAACAAGCAAAGAGGTAAATGATTGCATACTGCAATATAAATGCACTCCTGTGGAGTTGATGGAGAAATGGGGTGCTTTGTCATCAAATTTCGTCGCTGCTCATTGCGTACATTTTAGCGAAAAAGACAAGAAAATATTTTCTCTGTCTGGTGCGACGGCTGTCGTGAATCCTTGTTCAAACTTGAAATTGGGCAGTGGAATTCCTAATATAGTGAGTTTGTTAAAACATAACATCATGGTTGCGTTGGGAACCGACGGCGCTTCGTCGAACAATAACCTTGATATGCGCGAGGAGATGAAGATGGCGGGCTTGCTTACAAAGGCGAATGACGCGAATGTGATAGTGTCGAAAAATGACATATTGAAACTTGCGACAGAAAATGGCGCAAAAGCATACGGATTGCAGCATGTCGGCAGAATAGAGGAAGGATGGCTTGCCGATTGTATTTTGATTCGTATGGACAATGAACGGATGGTTCCCTGTCACGACATTGTGAGCAACTGGATTTATGGTGCCGATTCTCGTGCTATCGATTCTGTGATGTGTAACGGTACATTTGTTATGCGGAATGGCCACGTCGATGGCGAGGACGACATCATTGCCGAAGCCGTTGCGTGTGCAAAACGATTATGTTCGTAGTGATTAAGAAGAACAGTTACGACAAAAAAAATCCCGACTGGAAAACAAACCAATCGGGATTTTTTTTTGTAAGCAATATTCTGTTATTGAATTTGTGCCTGTAAAGAATCAGCAATCGCATTTGCAATTGTGTCAGTAGTACATTCAACAGCTTTTGGAGCAGCGTATGTGTTGGCGGCATCGTATTTGCGAACACAACGAACGCTCAAACCTGTCGTTCTGCCAATGTGGCTCTTGTTGAGTCCCACATATTTCTGTGATTCGGTGCTGATGTTCTTCATGTACACATACATTGCGTTTGCCTCGTTGTGAGGAGTGGTTGTCCACCACAAGCCAAGATTTCCTTCTTCGTAGAATTTACCGTTTCTTTCACGGAAACCTGCCGCCTTGGCTGAAAAACTCGTGTTGTCCCATCCGATAGTGGTAGGAACTTTGTCCCAACCTGTTGAATCTACTATGCCTGCGTATGTTGCGGCCACTTGCAACCATACAGAATCGGCAGGAACGTACCAACCTTCTGGACAAGGATTTGCCTGAACAGCGGCATAGTTATACAAAACTTCGGCACCGTCTTCATTATTATATGTAGAGTAGGCGGGTGCTGTCGTTTTTGCCCAGTCTTCTTCGGCAACAACGTTTTCTATTGCTGTTCCGTCAGCTAATTTGGTCGTTTTCAAGTTAGACGCAAACCATTCGTAGTCACCAATTTTCACAACTTTATATTGGTTGCCGTCAATGTCCTGTATGGTGTTTGCCACATCGTCGGCAGTTGCCTGCGGACAACGGTTGTAGTTTGCTTCGGTCTTTTCCTCGCTACAAGCAAAGAAGAAGGCGAGTGATGATGCTATTAAAATTACTTTTTTCATAATGCTCATTAATTGTTAGATTCAACTGAAGCAGCTTTTGCAGCAGCTCTTTCACGTAATTTTTCCTGAATTTCCTGAACTTTCTCTTTCGACAATGGATATCTCCAAATCAATACGATGGTAAGCAACATGGAAACTGTTGGAATCCATACGTACATTTGACGTACCAAGTTCAAGTCTTCAACCGAGATGATTGGGTTTGCACCGTCAATGCCGACCAAAACAAGCACATAACCTGCGATGATTGACACTAATGCGATAGCCAATTTAATCAAGAAACCGGAAACGGCGGTGAACATACCTTCACGACGGCTTCCGTGTTCGTATTCGTCGTAGTCACAGATGTCGGCTGTGAACGAACCAATCAACGGCCAGCACATTGCCAATCCCATGTTGATGATTACAGGTGGAAATACTGCCAAGAATGGAGCAGAAGGAGTGAACAAGAACCAGCTTGATACATATCCGAGAATTGCCACCGTAGAACCAAGAATCAACAACGTACGTTTGTCGAAGAATTTAGCGATTCGGTTAACTATGATTACCATCAAGATTTGTGTTGCTGGTTGCAAGATAGCAGTGTAAACACCGATATGGCCAGCCAACTCTTTGTGCGTAACGAATGATTCTTCGAATGTGAATGTGAATGGGTGACGCCATGTCCAGTTGAAAATGCTGTGCATACCGTCGGAACAAACGTGATACATTGAAATGTAGCCAAGCAAAGGCAACATGAAGAACAATGCTACATATACGAAGAACAAAGAACCCATCAACAAAAGGAATGGTTTCGATTTGAACGTAACCACCAATGAAGGCCAGAACGGGTCTTTCTTTTGTGCCTGAGTACGTTCCATGTTCTTTTCCTTACAGAAAATAGCAGGAATCACACCAAAGATGATGATTAAGATACCGACGATGACACCAAGTTTACGAGCACCGTCAACTTCGTTACCGCTACCTTTCATAAAATCCAACTGACAGATAAGATATGCGGAACCGATAAGAATACCGATAACGTACGAGAATATTGACTTGTACGTTTGCAGCTTCGTTCGTTCCGTGTAATCCTCCTCAAGTTCCAGACCGAGGGCTCCGTACGGCATTTGCCAGATTGCCATCACAATGTAGAACAACGATACAATCGTGATGAAATATACCGTCTGCATAAGTCCCGGTGTACGAGGTGTAAACCAGATTGCAATAAACGTCAGTGCAAGAATGAACGCACCGAAGAATATCCAAGGACGACGACGGCCCCATTTAGAACGGGTGTTGTCACTCAAGTTTCCGAAGAATGTGTCGGAAAAACCTTCAATGAATTTTGAAGCACTCGTTGCGATACTAATCACAACAGGGCTTACACCCATACCAATTTGGAAAATGTTGAAACTTAATGATGGGAAGACGTTCATTGCAAGGTTTTCTGCGAAACCTCCACTTGCCCATGCTAATTTTTCGCCTCCCGAAGACATTGACTTTGAGGTCTTTGCCGCAGAAGTACTTGAATTTTGATTTTCTGTATTATCCATAAAAAGAAAATTATTTTATTTAGTTTGATGCAAAGGTACAAAAAATCTTACTCAAACCATAGGTTTGCGTTAATAAAATGAGGGTGTTTGCAAAAAAATGTTAATCTTTTTTATTTTGCCGACTCAAATTGTTTCAAGAAACGGGTGTCGTTTTTGAAGAATAAACGAATATCTTTTACTTGATATTTCAGCATTGCAATACGTTCAACGCCCATACCGAATGCGAATCCGGTGTATTTGTCAGCGTCGATGTTGCAGTTTTTCAATACGTTGGGGTCAACCATGCCGCAACCCAAAATTTCCAACCAGCCGGTTCCTTTACAAACAGGACAACCTTTTCCGCCACAAATAGAACAAGAAATATCCATTTCGGCAGATGGTTCGGTAAAAGGAAAATATGACGGACGCAAACGAATCTGCGTATCGTTGCCGAACATTTCTTTTGCAAAGTAGAGTAGCGTTTGTTTCAAATCGGCAAACGAAACATTGGTGTCAACGTATAAACCTTCTACTTGGTGGAAAATACAGTGTGCACGAGCCGAAATTGCCTCGTTTCTGAATACTCGACCAGGGAAAATGGAACGGATAGGCGGTTGCGTTTGTTCCATCACACGGCTTTGTACCGACGATGTATGCGTACGCAACAGAATATCAGGGTTTTTCTCAATGAAAAACGTGTCCTGCATATCGCGGGCAGGATGTTCGGGTGGAAAGTTCAATGCCGAAAACACATGCCAGTCGTCTTCCACTTCGGGACCTTCCTCAACGGTGAATCCTATACGTGAGAAAATGTCTATAATCTCGTTACGAACAATCGAAAGCGGGTGGTGACTACCCAATTGGATAGGCTTGTTTGGCAATGTTAAGTCCACATTTGTAAATGTGTCGTCGTCGCTTTCAGACAAAGTGTTTTGAAGATTCTCGAATTTTGCCTGAACAGTCTGTTTCAGTGCGTTGATTTTCTGCCCAAGTTCCTTTTTCTGTTCGTTGGGAACATTGCGAAATTCATCAAAAACTTTATTTAACTC
>JAEEQV010000139.1:0-6190 GCA_016285445.1 Bacteroidales bacterium | reverse complement strand
ATGCAGGTGAGTAATACCATAAAGGAAAATGTTGATGTCTTCATTCTCCCTTGTGTCAATCAATGCCTGAATATATTCGGATTTGTCCTCTTTGAGCACCTTTGTTGGCAACACGCCAAACTCCCATTGTAACAGGTTCATCAACAAGCGACTGGTTCTACCGTTACCGTCAGCCCATGGATGAATGCTAACTAATTCAAAATGAGCCCAGAAACTGAGTTCGTAGATAGCCGACACATCTGAACCGTCAACTGATTTGCGTCTTTTATTCAGTTCCTCGCAAAAAGCAACAAGGCGTTGTGGCACTTTCAGATACGACAGATACGACTTTCCGCCTATTCCTGCCGTGACATTCAATTTTCGCAACTCCCCTTTTGCCGCAGAAAACGTGCCGCCTAACGCATTGTACTCGCTGCCAGTTCTTGCCATAACCTTTCCTGCAAGTGTAATCAGCCAGTCAACCGTGATAGGTTCGTGCCGCTGTATCCATTGGCGACCGTAGTCATAGGCAACTTTGAGGTCGAGATTCATCATCTGTTCCATCAATGTGCGTTTGCCCGACGATATTCCTTCGTCAAACAACAATTGGGCTTCCACTTCGGTAACAGTTGAACCTTCGATGGCGGTGGAGTGCGTGATGATGGAATACAGATAGAACTTGTCGAAGTCTATCTGTTCCGATATACCCAACTCCTTATGTTGTTGAAGCAGTTTTTGTAGCAGATGTTTATTCTCTTGATTCATACCGTCTTTTTGCAAAGAATCTTATTTTTCGGAATACAAATATATTATTTTTCAGTAATATACGAAGAAAACGAATATTTGAATGTGTCAGAGGCAGTTGGTAGAAAAACGCTTCTAAATTTTTCCATTTTCATTTTCCTCCTTGCTTTCGTCCAATGAGGAATATCGTCAACATCGAGCATGGAAGAACATCATAAATCTAAACACATTTATAAAAACCAAAAGAATAACTTTTTCGGAATCAACTCCCAAAAAGTTATAACTTTTCGGGAATCAATTCCATAAAAGTCATATTTTACATCGTTTTGCGAAGTTCAATACAGAAACCCGAACAGCCACAGGGGGATTTTGTTACCAAGAACATATTCCTCGTCTGCGGCGGCAATGAAACCATCGGCTACGCCAGCAATCTGCCCTCCATCTTTTGAACGCCCGCCAACTTCAATAGTGTATGTATGATCAATAGTAAAATCTGCCGATGTTTTACTATATTCAACAGTGTGATTGACTGACATTTGATTGACAAAAAAGACCTCGCGTAGCGTTCCATCGTTTACTTGTGTGCTTGATAACGCATACAGTAGGTTAGGATTTTCGAGATAGATTTTATCTGGTTTCTGCAACCGTTTAACGTTGTTTACGTCGGAATAAAGCAAACTGAGAAGCCGTGCGTCATCAAGATACTGAAGATATTGCAGAAGCGAGTTCCGCGAAATACCAATCATGGTGGCAAGTTTAACCATATCGACTTTGAACGGCATAGAGGAAGCAAGAATGGCCAGCAATGCCTTGATTTTTCGGCTGTTTGCCACATCAAACTTGCGAAGTTTTGGCAGTTCGGCATCAATAGTGTTGTTCACCATATTTTCAATCCGAGTGTAGTAGTTGTTGCGTCCCTCTTTTTGAAAAGGGAAACATCCATATTGCAGATATTCGGTAAATCGAGGTAGCGGACGCATACGTGCGTTCACATCGGCACAAATTCTATTGCCGTCGGTCAGTACATCGTTGAGCGATACTGGTTGAAAATCCTCGTTGTAAAACATTTTCAAATACTCTCGTAACGATAGGCAAGGCAAATAATATGTAATACAACGGCGAGAAAGATCCGCCTCTCCATCGGTCAGACTGCAAAGCGACGAACCGCTCAGCACAAAGTGCATGTCCGCAAACTCGTCGTATGCATTTTTGATTTCAATATTCCAATTCTTGTAAAAATGCACCTCGTCGAGAAATAAATGAGTGCCACCCATTGCATGAAAACGCTCAATAAACTCAAGCAGACTATGGTTGCTAAAATAAATATTGTCGAGACTTACATACAGCACGTTGGTGGTGTCGGTAGTGCCGAAAACCTGTGCAATGCGTTGCGTCATCAAAGTTGTTTTCCCCACACCACGCTGCCCTTTAATCATAACAAGACGCTCGTTCCAGTCGATTTTGTTCATCATATTTCTCACAAAATCAAGACTGACGTTTTGCATACGGTTCAAATGTCGTTTAATAAGTGTTTCCATATCAGCAGATTTTTATTTGGCAAATATAGAAATTTGTTTAACAATTTGAACATATTTAACAATTTTTTGTTCAATAAAATGAACATTTTGTAAAATTTTTGTTCAGTACAATGAACATTTACTATACATTTTCATCTTCCTTGCTTTCGTCCAATGCAGGAACATCGTCAACATCGAGCATGGTGATTTTGTTCTTGTCGTTTTGTTTAGCACCGAGAGCAATCAGTTTTCTGCATGTGTTAGGAATGCTCTGTCCTGCCTCGGTAAGTTTCTTTGTGCCTTCGGAATATGCACCACGGGCATCGTCAAGAGCCTTACCAATTTTAAGATAGTTTTTTTCGAACTGTCCCACACGGTTCAACATTTCATTTGCCAACTCATACACTTTTTCGTGGTTTTCGGCCTGTTTGATTTGTGTCCACGTTAAGTTTATGATTTTCAAGGCCGCAAAAAGCGTCTGCTCGTCGGCTATGTACACATTCATATCCATAGCCTTCCGCCACAAGTCGGGCTGGGCATTCAACGCTGTCCACAATGCAACAGAATGAGGAACAAACATTATCACATAATCCATTTTCACCTTGGGTGCCTGAATGTATGAGGAATAATCCTTGGAGGAAAGTTCCTTCACGTGTTTGACCAAGCTTTCGATATGGGCTTTCATAGCTGCTTGACGGGTTGTTTCGTCTTCTGCGTTCACATATTCCATAAATGCGGTCAACGACACTTTTGAATCGATAATAACCTCACGTGTCTTATCGAGATGGAGTATCACGTCGGGACGCATCTTCTTCCCTTCCTCCGACTGTACAACATTGCCATAATTGTCGCGCAAAGTTTCCTGTATATGATAATGCACACCCTTTGTCAACCCTTGCGAAGCCAACAATTCGTCGAGAACGACCTCGCCCCAATCACCCTGGACTTTGCTGCTATGCTTAAAGACTCTGGCAAGTTCGTCGGCACTGTTTTTGGCGGCATCGCTATGCTGAATCAGATCCTCAATACGCTGCTGCATGGTTGCCGTCAACATATTTTGTTCTTTTGAAGTGGCATCCATCGCCTCTTTCATTTTGGTGATTGTTTCCTTCAGCGGATCCACAATCTGCCCAAGTCCCAGCGAACTACTTTCGGTGAATTCCTTCTGGCGTTGTTTCAGCATTTCTTCGGTAGCCGTCTTGGTTTGAGCCACCATTTTTGCAAGCGTTTCGTCAAATTGTTCCTTTTGTGCCTGCATAGCCTGTTTTTGATGTTCCTCGATAGAAGAAATCAACTTCTGGCAATCGTTGTCCTTGGCTTCCAAAGCGTCTTTTTGCCGTGCCTCTGCCTCGGCCTTCGCATTTTGCAGTTGCTGGTTAAACTCCGATTTTGCCTGAGTGAGTTGTCGTTCCGCGTCACTCTTAATTTCGTCCTGTTGTTTCTGTGCGCTATCGAGCTGCGACTGCAACACCTCAACTTTTGTAACCAACTCGTTTTTACGGTTACGGGCGAATAAAATTCCAATAACTGCGCCAATGGCAATTCCAACTACGACATACACGATTTCCATACGTTACTATTTTTAAAGGTTAATACATACTATTTTTCGATTACAAAAATATTCATTATGTGTGCGGCGTCTATGCACAGGGGAAATTTACTTAAACAGCCAGTGTGCCATACCCTTGTAAATGCGTTCATACCGCTTACAACAATCAACAATAATGGATTTAACATCTTCTGTTATAGGGGCTTTTTGTCTTTCAACAAAATACTCAATATAATCATTTCCAAAACAATAATAGAAAAGTTCACTCCCGTTTTCTTTATCATATAAACTAAGAAAAAAATTTCCACTATTATCAACATAGACACATTCTAATGATTCATAATTGCCTTTTGCTATAACATCTAAAACCTTGTTACTATCCTTATGAGGCAATGCTTTTAAATATTTTTTGTTAATTTCCATAGTAATACATTTTTTGATGGTAATTTTTTTAGTTCATTGTTCGCCGCAATGGGCGACAACTCCCTCGCATATAAGACCACCGTTGCTTTTCTGCTCGGTTGGCGTCCTTCTCTATCAGAAGGAACTCTTCATGCTGAAGCACGTTCTCTGAAGTGTGACGGTCTGATTACAGAGAATCGTCAGACCCGTTTGCTGGCGCAAGACATATTGACTATTTAGGTTACAGCGAAAAAAATTGGAGTCGTCAATATGTCGGAAGAGCATTTCTTTTTCGAAACGCGTTGCAAACATACAACATCGCAATAGCGAAATTCAAGAAAAATGCAAAAAAAATTATTTCTTCAACGCTGCGATACTTTCCTGCAACGTCTTGATTTTGCTTTCGGCATCGGATTTTTTCTTGCGTTCGTTCTCAACGACTTCGGGTTTTGCATGAGCCACGAATTTCTCGTTGCCCAATTTTGCCATCACCGACTTCAGGAATCCTTCCAAATGCTGCAATTCGGCTTCCATCTTCGCAATTTCCTCAGCAACATTCACCATACCACCCAACTTGATTGCATATTCCGTAGTTCCGACCATAAACACTGCCGAAGTGGCGTCCTTCTCGCCTTTGTCTATGGATGAGAAATTACAGATTTTCACAATAATTGAATCGTATGCAGTATTATGCAAACCATTTGCGACAACTAATTCCAATGGATTCTTAAATGAGATATTGCGTTCCAGACGAACCTTGCGGACATTGGCAACAAGTTCCTTAACCGACTCAAAATCAGCGATTAATGATTCATTCTTATACTCTGCCGTAGGCATTTGCGAAACCATGATGCTCTCGCCTGCTTTCCGTTCTTTCAGCACCTGCCAAATCTCTTCGGTAATGAACGGCATAAACGGATGAAGCAACAACATCAGCTTTTCAAAGAATTCCAATGTCTGTTCCATCGTTTTCTTGTCGATTGGCTGCCCAAACGCAGGTTTCACCAATTCCAAGTACCATGCCGAGAACTCGTCCCAGATGAGCTTATATACCGTCATCAAGGCTTCCGACAAACGATATTTGCTGAAATCGTCGTTGATTTCATCTATCGTGGCGCTTAGTTTTGCATTGAACCAGTCAATGGCAATCTTGGCATATTCAGGTTGCTCAATATCGGCAACTCCCCAACCTTTCACCAGACGAAGCGCATTCCAAATCTTGGTGTTGAAATTACGTCCTTGTTCGCACAATGCCTCGTCAAACAAAATGTCATTTCCGGCAGGAGCCGAAAGCATCATACCCATACGCACGCCATCGGCACCGAATTTCGCCATCAACTCAAGCGGATCGGGCGAGTTCCCGAGCGATTTTGACATCTTACGGCCAATCTTATCACGAACGATACCCGTGAAATACACGTTTCTGAAAGGCACGTCCTTCATATACTCCTCGCCTGCCATAATCATTCGGGCAACCCAGAAGAAAATAATGTCGGGACCTGTAACCAAATCCGACGTAGGATAATAGTATTGTATCTCGTCATTGCCCGGCGTGTTGATTCCGTCGAACAGCGAAACTGGCCACAACCACGACGAAAACCACGTATCGAGCGCATCTTCGTCACGTGAAAGCTGGTCAATCGTAATGTTTTCGTAGCCCTTTATCTTCTTTGCCTCGGCAAGCGCCTCTTCGGGCGTGAGAGCAACGACAAACTGTTCCTCCTCGCCTTCCGCAGTCGGCAAGAAATAGGCAGGTATGCGGTGTCCCCACCACAACTGACGGCTGATGCACCAGTCCTGAATGTTTTCCAACCAGTTTCTATATGTCGTCACATATTTCGTAGGATAGAACTTGATTTTTCCCTCCAAAACTGGTGGCAACGCAATGTCGGCGAAATGTTTCATCGACAAAAACCATTGACGACACAAACGTGGCTCAACGGCAGTGTCCTGATTACGTTCGGAATAGCCGACCTTATTGTCATAATCCTCGATTTTT
>JAEEQV010000138.1:0-6211 GCA_016285445.1 Bacteroidales bacterium | reverse complement strand
AATTACGAACGATTCTCCCGATTTTATTTCCACGTTATCTTGCACCACAATATTTGTTCCGTTTACTTGTTCTACAACTATTTTTGCCGTATAGTTTTGGTTATCTGCATTGCTTATGGAGCATTGTATTGTACCGTTGTCTTGTTTCTCAAAAGATGAATCCAAAGTACGTATTTTGTGAACACCTTTACAAATATTTAAATAGTAATCATATTTGCAAGAATATACAACATTAGGATTGTCACTTTTATTTATATACAAATGATTTTGCATGGTAAAAGGAACCTTATCCCAAGAATTTCCACCATCTTCGCTATACATTGCAGTATCAACAGGATATAGTTCATTTTCAGACAACAAAGGCAATAATAATCTTCCATCTTTGTAATTGAGTATTCTTTGGCAATAACGATTCGCTCCTTCATAATTTTGTGGAGTATTTTGAGGAGTAGAAACAACCTTAAAGTGTAAATCCGTATCACAAGTATAGATATATCCTTCCCACCGATCCCACAATATCCATTTGTTATCAATAAAATCTATATATATATCTGGGGTTCCATGACCTTGAATATCTTCAGATACTATAGATGCCGTCAATGTATTCTTTTCCTGGTTAACATATGCTACCATAATAGCATTTGATTTATCACTTCTGAATAACGCCATATGTTCGTTCGCAAAACAACCATTAAATGTACCGTTGTTATCCCAAAAGACATCTCCTATAGCCCGGATTTCTTTCCATGTATCACCGCCATCTTGCGTCCGAAAAAGTCTGTAATCATCATACATATAACCAAAATCCTCTGTAAAGAACTGCATACGTTTGTCTCCTTTTGCTCCAGACCAATATTGATATTTTCCAATCCACGAATCCCCGCCGTCACGAGAAATGAACAAACTATCCGCACTTGACATATAAATAATTTCATCAGAAAAGATTTGTATTTCATATAATGTAGTGTTAAAATCTTTGTATGTCCACGTATTGCCTCCGTCCAAGGTATGGAATAGACGACCTTTCTGTCTTCCTATGACAAAGCATTCTTTTTCAGATTTTACATACACTCCTCGTGTTTCCACATTTCCATAGTATAGATTTTGAGACATACCATATTTTAATATGTCTAACTTGGAATAATCGTCTGTTGTTTTTTCCCAAGTCTGTAAACTATCCAATGATAACACGTTTCCATACGTACTCCCCGATATATCGCCATAAACTTTTCCATTTCCAAGGTCATACAGAACCTTTGGAGTAGCATATGAATTGTTGGAATAGGGGAAATTGGTTATTGTACATCCCTTTAACGCCTTATTTATTGGGCTTGAAACCGTCAATAGGATTTTCCCATTATTAAACTGAAAAAGGAACGTCGGCCGTATTTCCAACACATTACGTGTCCATGAATTTCCACCATCGGTTGTAACATAGTATCCTCCCCATGTAAACATATATCCCAATTGTTCGTTTACAAATGCCATATATGTTTTAGGTGTATCATAATTCAACGTACGAAACAATAAGTTATCTGTTATTTTTTCCCATTTTGTTCCAACATTATCGGTCTTGTACATATAAAGTAACTTTTCGGTAGTGTCGAATACAGAAGCATACATAGTTTCACCGTCTTTCCATGCGGCGTCTATTATTATATTTTCTCCACTTAAATTTAAATGGGCTTCTTGCCAAGACTGACCACCATCATTCGTAAATAAGAGGGCGTTACTTGACACATCATCCTTTGAATATGTCGCATAAAAAAATCCATGCAAAGAATCTGTTGCCATTTTAAAAAATCTTGGCGTAATTTCATCATAAATATACTTATCGTTATATTGAAAATCATATGCAACATTCCATGTCTTGCACGTATCTGATGTTTCTGAAATCCAACCTGCCGTTGCCACAACTATACGTCCACCTTTAGTTATAGCAGATTGTTTTACAATCAAATCTGCATATTTTGGAGTAACGTCTTGCCACTCATAAATAAATGGTTGAGCCGAAATCACGTTTGCCGTGGCAATCAACAAGATAAAAGATAGAAAATGTTTCATGTTCGTAGATTTTTAGTTTAATATAAGACTCTCCAAAGATAGAAAAAGTTGCAGAAAGAAGAAAAATCAGATATATTTTTGTTTAAACTGCACGGCTATTTCTTTTAACATCAGCAGATTTCTCGCTATCGCTCGAAATGACGACCTTCGTTGAAAGAATGGCAGTTGATAGCAAAACTTTAGATTTTCACTATACAAAACTTTAGATTTTCACCATACAAAACTTTAGATTTTTACTATATTTGCGTACAAGAAGGTAAAACAAACAAGTATGTACATAAATAGAACGGCACACGAAGCCTTGTTGAGACTGGCCTCTCAATTTCCTGTTGTGGGATTGACGGGACCTCGCCAAAGTGGAAAATCAACTTTGGCAAAGATGACATTTCCTGAAAAACAATATTTCACCTTTGATGATAAAAGTCTTCGGGATCTTGCCGCGTCAAATCCCAAGGATTTCTTGTTGTCGTTTCCCAATGGAGCGATTATTGACGAAGCACAAAAAGTCCCCGAAATATTCGATGCAGTGAAATTCTTTGTCGATAATCGTGATGTTGCTCCAGGAACGTTTATTCTCACAGGTTCCAGTCAGTTCAGGTTGAAGGAAAATATGACAGATTCGTTGGCTGGACGTGTTGCATTTCTTAAATTATTGCCTCTTTCAATTGCGGAATTGAACACGCCGGAAAAAATCTTTGAAACGCCTTACGATATGATTCTCAAGGGATTTTATCCTCCATTGCACGATGTTCGCAAGCATTTTGTCAGGGAGGATTGGTTCGAAAGTTATATTGACACCTATTTAGACTACGATGTGAAAGAGTTGATAAATGCGAGCAACCTTTCATTGTTCAGGCGGTTTATTCAGATTTGTGCAACCTTGAGTGGTCAAATGGTGTCTATGGATAGTATTTCAAGGAATTTGGGCGTGTCGTCACCTACTGTCAAAAATTGGCTTTCTATATTGGAATCATCGTATATTATCCATTTTTTGGAACCCGACACGAATAATCTTGGTAAGGCTGTCGTGAAAACCCCAAAACTATACTTTGTTGATACGGGTTTATTGTGTCATTTATTGCGAATAGAAACAATCGCCGATTTGAATCTCAATCCCAACAAGGGCGGCATTGTAGAAACATTTGCCGTGTCGGAACTACTGAAAACGAGACTGAATAGGGCAAAAAAGGCGAATTTGACATTTTTTAGGGACAACAAAGGTTTCGAAGTTGATATTATAGCCGACTGGAAACATACGTTTGCCGTCGAGATAAAAAGTTCGAGCGATGCAGAAAGGAAGTTGTCCGCCAGTGTCCGAAAATATACTGAATTGCGTTCCGATGTGCAATGCGAAGGCACGGTGCTGTATTTGGGAGACTTGACATGCAGAATAAATGATATAAATTATGTGAGTTGGAAAGACTGGGGGAAATTCTTTGAAAACGTGTGATGATTCTGTTACGTTTCTCTTGAAAGAAAAAAATAGAGACGTCACAATGTGGCGCCTCTACACGGAATTATAAAATTATGGCGTAATTTCCTATTCCACTGTTCTTGGTAGTCCGTCTTTGAACAACAGGAATTCCAATGTGTGAAAACCTCGTACGCTTTGTGCCGCTTCGATTGCCTCGTCGGAATCGCCGTCGCTCCAGTTCATTTCGTTGAAGTTGCCTGATTCGAGTATTTTCACAATAGCTTCTTGGTCAAGCGGCCACGAATCCATATTGGGGTCAAGACCTAAATCGTCAACAGGACCGAACAAAAATGCCTCGCTCATTTCCCACGGCTCGCGGGCTTCCAACCATGCATTACAAGCTTTGCTGAAGTTTGCGCTGGTACGGTCGTTATTCAATGCTGTTACAGCTGCCTGAAGAGCCGCTGCTTTTTGTTGCAAGTCGCTGTAGGTAGGCAATACCACCGCATCAACATAGTTCGTCACAATCGGGTCGAGCACCTCGTCGGTGTTGATTGATGCCTCGTTTTGAATATACGATTCAAGTTCAGCGAGAACAACGTCCAACTCGGCACAAGCGTCCATTGCCTTGCTGCTCTCGGTGCTGTTGATGTTGTTGCGGAACGGCTGCGGAATTGCCTGTATGGCATCGGCTGCGCCAGAAATGGCATCAACCACTTTTTGGTGCAATTCGGCGTTTTTACCCGAGATTAAGTTGTACAGCGAATTTTCGGCAACCTTTCCGTCGCGTGTTCCATAGTAAGAATTGCGAACGGAATAAATGTTGTTGGTATAGTCATCGCGTGAATGCCAACTATACCACGATTCTACGGCATACAACGCCTCGGTTGTCTTTCCCGACTGATACAAATCGTACGGGTCGCCGATTTTTGCCGTCCCCACTTCGCCTGCAATGTCGCGGCAACCTTCAAGAATCTGTTCCACACAGTTCAACGCACTGGTATAGGTTGATTTGTGCGTTTTGAACGTTGAAGCGAACGCATCGCCGTCGTTGTACGAGGTTGCCCACGATTCGTACAATGTTGTGGCGTCGGACTTCAGCAATGAAGCCACATTGTTCATGTAATTATGCCAACTATTCGCATTCTTCGAGGAATATTCAATGTTGGCTGCTTCGACAACCTCTTCTTTTTTGGTGTCGTTTTTTTTGTCACACGATGCCGTTGCCAATACAGCCACAGCACCCAAGATTAGAACTTTTAACTTACTCTGTTTCATATTTACTTTTTTTTTTTGCAAAGGAATATGAAGCAGAGAATGCGTACAATCCCTAAAAGTGGGGATTTGTGAAGGTGTTATTATGATATTTGATTACTATCCCATCACATCTTGCAACAAAATCGCAAATTGTAGTGAAATTTTCGGACAGAATATATCGTTCTATCTCGCAGATACCGAAACACTTTTGTCAAGAGCTTGGCGAATGAATGCATTTATGGTTATTCCAGCCTCACGAGCCATTGCCGCTATGCGCGTGTGCGTTTCGGGAGAAATGCGAACATTGAGCGTGCCTGTATAACTTTTGCGTGGTTGAATGCCATTTGCCTCACACATGGCAATGTAATCGTCCACTGCACCGACAAAATCTTTTTTGAGGTCTGCAACAGTTTCGCCTTCATACGTAATTTCTGTGTCGTTGGGAAGGTCAAGAACCTTACCATACAAGCAATTGTCCTCTTCGCTGATTTCAATGCTACCTATATATCCTTTGTAGTGCAATGTCTTCATATCAAATTGTTTTTTGTTAAGAAATCAAATACTTGTTTTAATACATACTTTTTTACGATGCTTCCCGGATGCGGTTTGTGGGCTGTATATGAACTTTCTCCTTTTACAAATATTATTCTCGAACCGCTTGTTTTCCCTTTGTTATCAATTTCGTAGCCAAAACCAGAGAATAGACGGACAAGTTCGTCCCATGTGAAATCCTTTGGCTGTGACTTAAACCGTTGAATAAGTTTGTCTCTTGTTCCCATTATGTTACTTTTTCAACGGCAAATGTAACTATAATTTAGTTACAAATCAAATTTTTTGCAAAAAAACGGCAAACCTTTCTTTCGTTTCACTTTCTGTCGCTGTAGACAGAAAGTGAAAGATAGCAGAAGCAAATGAGAATAAAGTAGTTTATTTCAATAAACAGAAATACCTCAAATTGGCGTAACTAATAAATCCTCCGCATCACCAGCAACTCCAACTTGACAAGGTTGGTGAGATAATTTTCCTTTTTTTCTTAATCTCTTTCAAAAAAAATGCCGCCCCAAAAAAAACGAGGAACGGCAAATAATTGAGGTTTTCCAGTTGTTCTTATCGCTTATTACAACAACATTGAAAGTTCATTTCACGACGAGAAAAAATGAACAGATAAATGCCTGCAACCACCATTACAGGGTGAATGAGCAATTGCACAGGATTAAACTCCGTAATGAGTTCCGATGCGTGAAAAATATTGAAAACCATCATAACGCTTGCCAACACAAGGTTGATGACACGCATTGCCTTACACGAACGATATTGCATACATAACAAGCCGCACATAGGCATAAAGAACGAAATGCAAATCATGAAGCCAATCATTCCGACCGAAACTTCGCCAGTTGCATCGGGCATTGCAATGCTTGCGCCCCAAAATGCGGGCAGAATGTCGGCCAACATGTGCATTGCAAAACCAACCAT
>JAEEQV010000137.1:0-6345 GCA_016285445.1 Bacteroidales bacterium | reverse complement strand
GTCGATTTCATCAAAAATGATGGTTTGCACCGATTTGTTTTTGGCAAGAATATATTTGAGGCAGAGCATCACGCGCGAGAGTTCTCCTCCCGAACTTATTTCGCCCAACCATTGTGGAGCAATGTTTTTGTTCGCCGAGAATACCATCTGAATATCGTCAATGCCATTTGCGTGAAATTCTTTCGCTTGCGTCATCATAATATTGAACGAAACCGACGGCATACCTAATTTTTGCAACAAGTTGACGATTTGCGGACAGAGATTTTTGATGGCTTTTTCCCTGTTCGTGTGTAATTTTTGAGCCAAAGCGGAAACAATCTCGCGTTGCTTGTCGAATTGTTTTTGTAACTCGTCGCAATGAAAATCGGCATTTTCAAGGTTGTCAACCAATGTTTGCAATTCGTCTCTTTTTTGGAGCAACGATTGTTCGTCGCTTGCGGAATATTTGTGCAAAAGATTGTTGAGCAAGTCAAGACGATTCTCGATCTCTTCTTTCTGTTGCGGGTCGAAATCCAAGTTCGCGTTGTTTTTCGCGATTTCGTCGGATATGTCGGAAAGTTCTATGTAGGATTGCGAAAGTCGTTCAGCAATTTGTTGAAATTGAGCAGAAAGCCGTGCATTTCGTTCAAACGAGTGCTGAATATTTTTTAATTGGCTGAGTAGGGCATTTTCGCCCGAAAATGCTTCGTCGGCTTGCGCAAGCATCGTCTTGATTTCTTCGCTGTGTTCCATCAGCGTGGATTCCTGTTCAAGGTCGGCAAGTTCACCTTCGTGTATGTTGGCTTTGGTAAGTTCGTCCAGTCGGAATTTGTAGTACGACAAGTCGTCTTTCTTTTTCTGAATGTCAGCCAAAAATGTGTGCAGTTCTTTTTCTATGCTATGCAGACTCTGTAACTCTTGTCTGTATTGTTCAAGAAGGGTGACGTTATTTGCTTCTGCGTCAACTACTTGGCATTGAAACGATGACTCTTTCAAAAACAGATTCTGATGTTGTGAATGAATATCAATCAGTATTGTGCCAAGTTCCTTGAGCGTTTGCAGTCCCACGGGTGTGTCGTTCACAAAGGAACGCGATTTTCCTTGTGGCGTGATTTCCCGTCGGATTATGGTTTCTTTGTCAAAGTCAATGTCGAGAGATTCAAAAAATGTTGCAAGTGAATCATTTGGCAAAGAAAATGTCGCTTCAACAATACTTTTTTTCTCTTTGTCCTTCAATACGGTCGTGTCGGCTCTTTTCCCCAAAAGAAGCGACAATGCACCTAAAATGATAGATTTTCCCGCACCTGTTTCGCCCGTTATGGTGGTCATTCCGTCGGTAAACGAGATTTCAAGATTATCAATGAGTGCATAGTTTGATATGGTTAATTTATGCAGCATGGTTATTTGGTGGAATTTATTTTGTCGTAGTCGTTGACATTTGCCGGATTAAGTTTCTTGGCAAGTGTCGTCATCCTATTTTTCTCGTCGGGGTTTCCTTCCGAGTACATTTGTACGATTTCATCTTTCTTGGCATAGAAAAATGCCGTGAGCAAATATGATCCTGGTTTTTGTTTGAAGACTTTTTCCAATTCTTGAACAGCACTGTAAACGGCTTTTCTGCCTTCTTCGGGTTTGTCGTACATTATGTCAAGTCCCAGACGGTGATATTTGTACATTGCCGTATGAAACGCCGAATACGAAGAGTTGAGCAGGTTTTCTATAAACCAATAGCGTGTCTTGTCGTCGCGTGACGAGGAACTCCAGCCGCTTTCGTCATTGGCTTGTGCCATGGTTACCACATTCTGTGCTTTTTGGAAAAATTCCATGCCGCCATTCTGACTGAAGGAATCGTAGTCAAGACCAATGACTATGTAGGCGTAGTATGCCAACACAGAGGACAAGTTTGACATAAACGCGTTTTCCGAGAACTCGATTGGCTCATTTTCTTCGTATTGAAAACTGATTTTGTCATCCACGTGGTTGAACAAGGTGGTTGTGTAGGTTGAATTATACACAGGTCGGGAAGACTGCACTTGCAATGTTCCCGCAAAGTTTTTCGATGATTGCGACGTGATGCGCAACGTGAGTTTTACCTCGATTTTCTCTTGTTCCTCGAAAGAATGTGTCGTCCACGTCTGTGAATTCATAAAGTCTTCGATGGAACTACGGAGCGTGTTGAATAAGTCTTTGTCGGCGTTTGCTATGTCGTTGTATTGTATGTTGACGTGACAACGCAATTCTTGCGAAAAAGCATTGCAACATAGTGCAAGACAGACGATTATCAGAAGCAAACCTTTTTTCATTCTCTCATTTAGTTCCACAAAAATAATAATTCTTTCAGTTGATAACGCTATAAATGTGGATTTGTTATTCATTAATCACAAATTCTGCTTTTTGGCCTTCGTCACTTTCGGCAGAAAGTTTTACCGCTCCTTTGCCCGTGATTCTTACAAGAATCTGACCCCAACCGTTAAACAATGTCCTGCGACTTTGTTCGGCAGGGTAGAGAATCTGCACGGAGCCAGGCTCTTGGTTTGGCTCGTCATACATATATCTTTTTCGGAATTTCTGTCCCGAAACTGCATATTCGTTTTTGCCTGCATGCAAGTATTCCAACGGAATTGTAATCGCGTCAAGTTGATTTGCCCTTGCTACGTTAGCCTGCAACAGGTGGCCGTTTACGTAGATTGACTGATTGTCAACAATGCTTTTGGCGAATAGGGTTACGGTCATGTCAGACGTGATTTTTTCGATGGGAAACGTTCCTTTTATAACTTTCAGGGAATCTTCGTACACGTTCCAGTGGCGGTTGTCGGGTTCTTGCGAGAATGCAGGAATCCAGTTCGCTTTGTAGCCAACGGTCACTTCTTTGGGATTAGATATGTTGGTAATGGTACATTCTTGTAGATTGTTGATAGGAGCGACAATAGTTTTGGGAAGAAAAACTTCCTGTTCCAAACTTGATGGATTACCGTTTCCTAAGCCGATAATTTCTCCCGGACCGTCAATCGTGAAAGCAATTGTGTTCATTGCCGTTGGAACAACGTGATTGTCTTCGTCGCGAAGCGACACGTTGATGATGGCGACGTCGTTCAGGGCAACGTTCGTTTTGTATGCTTCCATTTGGAGATGCGTTTGTGCGTCATTCGTCTGTATTTTTGAAATGCCGTAACTATTTCCGTCATTTTCTCCGCACACCCGAGCCCCGTCGTTGTAGCCAATAGCGTGAATTTCACCGGCAGAGTAGGGAACACGCCATTGTCCAAAATCTTTGGTTCCTATGCTTTTCTTACCGACAGATTCTTTGTTGATGAACAATTCCACTTCGTCGCAGTTGCTGTAAACGAGAACGTCAACTGTGTCGCTTTTGCAGTAGTTCCAGTTTGTTGCTATATGGAGCACAGGTTTTTCGGTCCACCACGATTGCAGATAGTAAAAATTATCTTTGGGGAATCCGCATAAGTCGGTGATGCCAAATTGCGATACGACGGCAGGAAATTCGTATGGCGTGGGTTCTCCGCGATAATCCAATCCTGTCCAGTAAAACAATCCAGCCGCCCACGGGAGTGAGTCGTAGAATTTCCAAGCATTGCGCATTCCTGCATTGTCTTCATAGATTTGCGAACGAGCCATCCAACATTTTTCGTCGTTTGTCTCATAAATGCCACGGGTACGCTCGGTATTGCTTTCTTCCGTGCCAATCAACGGCTGCTGTTGATATTTCTCGTGGTGACCAATCACGTCGCCGTGCGAGATGTAATTGATGCCACACACTTCGGTCGTCGTGCCAATACCGTTGTCCCAACCACCGCTCGAAGCAATGGTAAACGCACGGGTGGAATCAAACTGACGGGCAAAATCCTCCATATTGCGGGCTATCATCGCACCCTTGGGAGAGCCTTCTATCGCCCATTCTTCGTTTCCAAGCGACCAAAGGAAAATGCTCGGATGATTTCGGTCACGACAAATCATTTCTTCCACGTTGTGCTGATGTAATTTATTGATACCCATTAGTCTGGCTTCTTCCAAAACGAGCATTCCCATTTTGTCGCACGCTTTTAGAAAATCGGGCGAAGCGGGATTGTGCGATGTACGGATGGCGTTACAACCCATTTCCTGCATCTTTGCAATGCGATATTCCTGAATAGATGGCGTAAGCGCAACGCCAACGCCGGCGTGGTCTTGGTGCAGACACACACCACGAATTTTGAGCGGACGACCATTGAGGAAAAATCCTTCTGCGGCATCGAATGCCACGGTGCGGATTCCCATTGTGGTTTCGTATTCGTCAACGATTTTTTTCGCATCGACACTGTAAATGAACGTTTTCAGCGTGTATAAATACGGAGTTCCGTAGTCCCAAACTTCCCATAGGTGCGGATTTTGAATGGAATGTTTCGTTACGAAATATTTCTCCGAAAATGGCTGAATCTTCAGTTCGTCGGAAGTATATTCTTTAACAAGTTCATTCTCAGTATTGTATATCTTTTCGATAATGGTGACTTTTTGCTCTGCATTCGTCTCGTTTTGGATGCGTGTCCTTGTGGTGATTTTCGCTTTGGAATTCTCGATTTTGTCGGTTGACACGAATGTGCCGTTTCTTGCAATGTGGACGGGATTTGTCACCACGAGATTCACGTTTCGGTAAATACCCGCACCTTCGTAAAACCAGCCTTCTTCAAACGAAGCATCGGCACGGACGGCAATCACATTGTCGGCTCCGTAATTCAGATATTCCGTGAGGTCGTAATTGAAACTCGTGTAGCCGCTCGGCTCGTTGCCGAGATAAAAACCGTTAACCCATACTTTTGAGTCACGAAACACACCTTCAAATTCCACGGAGATTTTCTTGCCAAGCCATGCGGAATCCACGAAAAATGTTTTTCGGTACCAACCCACGCTGTGTTCAGGATAGTTTTTCCCGATAGCCTTTGAGCCGTGGCTCACGCTGCCATTCTTCGCAAATGGCAGTTCCACGCACCAGTCGTGGGGAACATCAACGGTGCGCCACATTCGGTCGTCGAATCCTGCATTTGCTGGTCCGTCGCCGAATCCAGCTTTGGTTACGTATGAAAAATACGACGTTCCGTTGTTGAAATCCACAGAACGGTCATATGTGTGTCCGAGTGCAAATTTCCAGTCTTTATTTAAAGAAATGATAACTCTGTCGCTTTGACTTTTGTCAACCGAAATTTTTGACGAACAAGCGGATAGACAAGCAATAAAAAAACAGAAAACAAATATTTTTCGCATAGTTGAATCTTTTAGACAAATGTATGAAAAAATGCATATATTGCACGAAATAATAGATATGAGAAATTTTCTTACCATAATTTTGCTGTTTGTTTCTCTTTGTGGCTTTTCGCAAAGTGTTAAACTAAGTAAAAATTGCTACAAGTCAGTTAAAACCGCTAATCCTATTTCGCCTGTACGTTTTTGTGCTGACCCAACGGCGATAGAATACAGAGGTAGATTATATGTGTATGGGACAAGCGACCATCAACAATATGAAGCAGTTGGAATAGAAGGAAAGAATACCTACGATAAAATCAAGTCAATCGAAGTTTTTTCCACTGACGACATGGTAAATTGGACATATCATGGCGTAATAGACGTTAAGTCAGTCGCTCCGTGGATAACAAATTCGTGGGCACCTTCGATTTGTTCACGTGTGGAAGAAGATGGGGCAACGCATTTTTATCTATATTTTTCAAACAATGGAATGGGTGTTGGTGTCATAACGGCGACAAATCCCGAAGGACCGTGGAGCGACCCGCTTGGTGCTCCGCTCATACAAACTGGTATGCCACAAATCGGCGATGTGCCAAATCCTTTTGACCCTGGAGTGTGTATAGACGACAACGGCGTGGGGTGGCTAGCTTTTGGCGGAGGTGTGGCAAAAAACGGTACAGAAGCGATGCCGCGTACTTCCCGAATCGCCCGTCTTGGGAAAGATATGATTTCTATTGACACTGTGGCGGAAATCAAGGCTCCGTATTTCTTCGAGGCAAGTGAACTGAATTTTATAAACGGAACATACGTATATACGTACAACAACAACTGGGTTCCCCGCGTGGATTGGAATTATAAAATTGGTCCAGAACCATCGCAGTGTAGCATGTCGTATATGACGACAAAAACACCATTGGAAACCGACAGTTGGCAATATCGGGGACATTATTTTCAAAATCCTGGAGACCAAGGACTTTGCTATAGTAACAATCATACGCATATTGCAAAGTACCGCGACAAATATTATCTGTTTTATCACACGATGGCGTTGCATAAGGCAATGACAGGAAGAAACGAGAATTTAGCATTCAGAAGCATTTGCGTGGATGAAATGAAAATTGATGAAGAAAACGT
>JAEEQV010000136.1:0-6348 GCA_016285445.1 Bacteroidales bacterium | reverse complement strand
TTCTAATTGGATTATTTTTTCGGGATATTGTGAATCGTGCAATTCCTTGATTCTCAGCAATGATTCTCCAATCCGTTCCGTATAAATCGTTGCCGAAACGTCTTTCTGCCGAACGTCAAGGATTTCGAACGTTGCAGCGTCAACGTAGCCGTCAATCATTATTACTTCCCGTTTTGCCTGTTTTATAAGATTCTCCACGCAAACACGGGCATCGAAAATCTGTCCTTCGTGCATCAGTCCCTCCACTGGTGGCAATGAAGTACGGACAAAGAAGTCAATTTTGTTTTGATGATCTTGGAGAATGTCGTCATATTTTTGAAAATGTTCTTGCATATTTTGTTCAATACGTTCAAACCTATGGTTAACGGCATATCCTCGCAACAAATATTCTTTAAGCACAGAATTAGCCCATTTGCGAAACAGCACACCGCGTTGAGACTTTACGCGATATCCAACCGAAATAATAACATCTAAACTATAAAGTGTTGTCGGTTTGTACTTTGAAAGAGTATTATGCAAAATTTGCATATTACTTTCTTTCTCTTGTTCCCCTTCTTTGAAGACATTGGAAATATGTCGGGCGATTACAGACTGGTCTTTTCCAAACAATTCTGCCATCTGGGCTTGCGTCAGCCAGACTGTTTCGTCGTTCATACGAACTTCCAAACGGATTGTGTCATCGGGATTGTAGAGAACAACTTCACCACTTTGCGGCGCAAGTTGTTGGTTTTCAATATTTTTCATATTCTATTTTTACGGCCGTACCTTTTAATTTGTTACTAATCATGTTTCGTTAATAGGTTGGAGTAAAAATAGAATTTTTTAATTAAAAATTACGAATTAAGAGGGGAAAATTACTGTTAATTTTCTTCTCCGTTACTCAATAACAAGGTGTTTTGTGTATCGGCAGACAAACCTACCCCAACCGTAGCATTTCGTCAATACTGCGACGGGCAAGTTGCAAGGTTTCGGCATCGAGTTCTATCTCCTCACCTCCTATGCCCTTCAGACAGTTGTACACATCGCCCAATGTGGTTGCTTTCATATTGTGGCAAATGCAGTTTTTCGACAAAGCAAAGAACCGTTTTTCGGGACAATCGAATTGCAAATGCTGGACAATGCTGTTTTCCGTTCCAATGATAAATTCTGTTTTGTCACTCCGTTTCGCGAAGTCCATTATTTGTGTGGTACTACCCACATAATCAGCAAGTTCCACAACTTTTTCGGAACATTCTGGGTGAACGAGCAACAACGCTTCGGGGTGCCTTTGGCGTGCCTGTTCCACGTTTTTGGGCGTAATGAGCAAATGCGTGGGACAACCGCCCGGAACGAACTGAAACTGCTTTTGCGGCACTTGTTTTTGAATCCAACTGCCCAAGTTACAATCGGGAATGAACAGAATTTTGTCGTTGACAATGTTTTTCACAATCTTCACCGCCGCCGACGAAGTGACGCATACATCGCTGATAGTCTTCAATTTAGCGGTAGTATTAACATAGGAAACCACCGTATGGTCGCTGTATTTCTGCTTCAACTGCGACAACACGTCAAACGAGACTTGTTCCGCCATAGGACAACCGGCATCGGCATTCGCCAAAATCACACGTTTTTGTGGCGACAGAATCTTAACGGTCTCGGCCATAAAACGCACGCCGCACATCAACACCGTATGGGCATCGGCTTGGGCTGCCTGTTGGCTTAAACCAAACGAATCGCCCACATAATCAGCCACTTCCCAAATGTCATGGCTCTGATATGCGTGGGCAAGCACACAAACGCCTCTCTCCCGTTTGAGCCGCTTAATTTCTGACTGCATTTCCTGAATCTGCATTTCTCATATAATTTATAGGCAAAGATATGGATTTTTGCGTTTAACCTATTATTATGATAGGTTAAATTTGGGTTAATTATAGAAATTCTACGCTTACATTTCGATTATGAGCCACATTGTATGTGGCTCTACATTATACTCTTGCCAAAATCTCCTCTGCTTTTGTTTCTTGCATTTTCAAAATGGCAAACCATTTCTTGTAATGTATTGTCGATACGATACTCTATACTTGCAAGATAGTTGTTTATATTGTATCCCTTTAAAAGGTATTCTTTCAATATACGATTTGCCCATTGGCGGAATTGAATGCCTTGCCGTGACTTCACACGATAACCGATTGACAAAATCATATCAAGGTTATAATATTCGACCTGATACGTTTTTCCATCGGAGGCAGTTGTCGCAAAATTTGCGACAACTGACAAACCATCTAATTCTTCTCGTAATGCATTGTTTATATGTTTTCCTATAGTTTTCACATCACGACCAAACAAAACAGCAATTTGATTTCTGTTCAACCACACGGTTTCGTCATTCATTCTTACCTCCAGACGTATCGTGTCGTCGGGGTTGTACAGCACTATTTCACCATTATTTGGTGCATAATCTTGATTGTCAAATATTTTATCCATATTTTCATTTAATATTACGGCTATAAAAATCCCTTACCCAACAGCAAAGGTGCTTCGTTAAAGGGTTATGCAAATATAGGAGTATTTTTATTTGAAATGAAAATCAAAAGAAAAAACATTCTCGGCAACTTGGCATTTAGTGCTCCACTTTTGTAATCACCCCGCCGCCAAGTACAACGCCATTGTCGTACAGCACAGCCGACTGACCAGGTGCCACTGCTGTTTGCGGATTTTCCAAGGTAATCTGCCATGGTGTGCCAATAAATTTTTCATTCGATAAAGCCGTATATCGTTCTATCACAGCATGGTGCAAACCACTTGCAAGACGAATTTTCACCGAAACCTCCAACGCATTCGTAGGTTCCACATCGCCAGCCCACACAAAATCGTCGGCAATAAATCTTTTTACTTGTAAATCCTCTATCGGAGCCAAAACCACACGATTGTGCTCCGCGTCAATCGAATGGACATAGACGGGACGGGAAACGGCCACGCCAAGCCCCTTGCGTTGCCCTACGGTGTAATGCTCTATCCCTTTGTGCCGTCCCAAAACTTTGCCGTCCAAGTCAACAATATCGCCTTCGGCAAACGGCTTGTCGGAAAAGAGGAAATCAAAATACTGAGGATCTATAAAATCTTGACTTTCAATATATTCGTCGGAAAGAAAACCTGCTTTTCGTGCTAATTCAAACACTTCCTTTTTTGACAGATTAGCCAAGGGAAACCGAACTTTTTCCAATACTGAACTTGAAACTCGGTACAAGAAATATGACTGGTCCTTTGAACTGTCGGACGCCTGCGCAATCATATACGGCTGTATATCAGAGCCGTACAGCCCCATTTGCGGACGGACAAGTTTGGCATAATGTCCAGTACAAAAATAATCGTAGTCAATCCCAAGTTTCTGAATACTTGCAAGCATGGCACTGAATTTCATAGTGGCATTGCACCGAATACAAGGATTCGGCGTCCGTCCTGCACGATATTCCGCCTTGAAATATTCAAGCACATTTTCCCTATACTCATTATGTAAGTCAACAACATGATATTCAACACCTTGCGACTGACAAAACGAGCGACATTTTTCTATACTTTCCGACTCGTTTGCATCAAAACAATGTTCCTTGGTACTTGATATTTTAGGAAAACGACTGTCCCACAGCGACATAGTAACACCAATCACACGACATCCACGCTCCTTCAGCAACAAAGCCGTCAGCGTGGAATCAATGCCTCCCGACATTCCCACCAAAACCGTATCGCCCGCATTAGGCAGTTTTTGTTCTTCGTAAATCATTGTTTAACAGCAAATTCATAAATCTCTTTTGCGTGAATCCGTGCAGTGTCAACGAGAGGAACTGGCACGTCGCCTGCCTTTAGAATCAGCGGCAACTCGGTGCAAGCAAGCAACACTGCGTCAACGGAACGATATGTCACATATTTCTCAACCAAGGCAATCATTTCCAACTTGTCGTCGGCATTGACAATGCCATTTTCAAGATTTGGGAAAATGATGCTCGCAATAACTTGCTGGTCGGCTTCGCTCGGCGTTACGGAATCTACGCCGTTTTCGGCAAGAACACGCTGATACATACCACTTTGCATTGTAGCAAGCGTTCCCAACACCAGCACGTTTTTGTATCCACCTTCGCGCACCGCCTTCTCCGTCGCATCCACAATGCTGACAACGGGCAACGAAAATCCGTCAGCCATTTGCTCCCAAACAATATGAGGCGTATTGGAACATATAGCAGCAAAATCGGCACCTGCACCACGCAACACGTCAACACTGGTTTTGACAATCTCCGCAACGTCAGAAAAACGACGTTCGTCCAAAGCCGTCGTGACCTCGTTCAGACTCAAACTGTCAATCACGATTTTGGGATAACTGTCCATACCAAAATCCTTGTGATACAATCTGTTGATTTCCAGATAGTAATTCACTGTGGATTCTGGACCAATGCCGCCAATTAAGCCTATTTTCTTCATACACATTAACTTATTGCTCCCGAAAGATATTTCTGTGTAAGTTCGTGTTGTGGATTTTTGAAAACTTGTTCCGCATCGCCCACTTCAATCACCTCGCCCATATAAATGAATATCACATAATCGGCTATTCGCAAGGCCTGACGAAGCGTGTGGGTCACCATCACAATGGAATATCGCTCCTTAAGTTTGACGAACAAATCCTCCACAATCTTGCTCGATACGGGGTCGAGAGCGGAAGTCGCCTCGTCGGCAAGAAGAAATTCCGGTTCAACGGCCAAACTGCGTGCAAGGCACAACCGTTGCTGTTGTCCGATTGACAAGCGCGTAGCAGAACTATGCACGCGTTCCTTCACCTCGTCCCAAAGTCCCACAACCTTCAAATAATGACGGACAATGCGTCGCAACTGACGACGACCACCAACGCCATGAATCTTGCATCCGTAGGCAATATTGCCAAAAATCGACATCGGAAGCGGCGTAGGTCGCTGAGGCACCAGCCCGATACGACGGCGGAGTTCCACCAAATCGGCCTCCGAGCAGTTCACTATGCTGGTGTCGCCAATGCGTATGTCGCCCGAGGTCTTCACACCCTCAATCGAATCCGACAAACGGTTAAGACTTTTGAGCAAGGTTGACTTACCACAGCCCGACGGTCCAATGATACACGTGATTTTATTCGCCGGAATTGTCACCGAAACATCTTTCAAAATAGGCGAACCGTCAATCGAAAGGTTGAAATGGTCAACCGTTAGTTCCGACGCGACTTCGGGATGTTGGAATTTAGCATTCGGCACAAACGGCTCGTTGCTGTCGTTCGCCAAAAATTTTCTGATAAGGAACTTTCTCATCGTAATTTATTTTTTGAAAATCTGTTTGTTATAAATCTACCTAACAAACTGATAATAAGTACTATAATTGTCAATACAACTGCTGCGGCATACGCCCTGTTCTGCACTTCGACCTGCGGCGCCCCCAACTGGAAAAAGATTGAAAGCGGCAATGTGGCCGTCTGTTGCGTAAGCGACGTTGGAATTGTGTCTGAAAATCCCGCGGTGAACATCACACCCGCTGCATCGCCTATGGAACGACCAACTGAAAGCAACGTGGCTGTGGCGATTCCTGGCGCTATTTGTCTCATTACCACGCCGATAGTCTCCCATCGTGTCGCGCCGAGCGAAAACGAGGCCTCGAGCAAATCGCGAGGAAAATTCTTCGCCACCTCGTCCATCGAACGGATAAGAATGGGAATAATGAGCAGCGTCTCGACAATGATTCCGCCCAACAACGACGTCCGCAAACCCAGATAAATCATCAGCGTAAAAGCAAACGCACCATAAACGATTGACGGAATACCAAACAGCACATCGAAGGCAAGCCGCGCGAAATACGCCAACCGCGACTTTGTTTTTAGATACACATTGAGGAAGAAAACCACAGGGATGCTGATTATCAGGCCAATAGCCGTCGATGCAAGCACAATGTAGAGCGAGCCCACAATGGCATTGAGGAAACCGCCCTCCTTACCAATGTAGAATCCGCCGCCAGGCAACGACGAAACCATTTCCCACGTAAGGCATTTCGCCCCACGACTGAAAATCGTCCAAATAATGCTCACAACAAGTATTAGCACCACGATTATCGAAAGATACATCAACAGACGTGCAACCCGTTCTTTTACAATACTTTTCTTCATTTTTACAATGCCTTGCCTTAATTTTTAATTCTTAATTTTTAACTTTCTTCTATTCTTCGTAAAATAATTCTTGAAGCCAGATTGAAAAGCAACACCACTACAAAGAGCAGCAATGCAGCAAACATCAATGCCGACTCGTACATTGGCAACGACAGCATTTCTCCGTAGTTGTTGGCAATGAGCGCCGGTATAGGATAACAGGC
>JAEEQV010000135.1:0-6400 GCA_016285445.1 Bacteroidales bacterium | reverse complement strand
TGTTAAAATTTGTTCAAACCCTTTGTTAATATCGGCTGTCACGAAGTCAATTTTGTATTTTTCGCACGTGGTGTGAAGTTGGTTGATGACGGCTGCAAGTCGTGATTTATATGCTTCTCTCACGGCGTTGGGATTGATTTTCACGACTTCTCCTGTTTCCATATCGGTAAGTTCCGTCGGACGGTTTTCAAATGCAAAATTCGTTTCAAACTGTTCGTCAACGACGTGAAAAAGAATCACCTCGTTTTGATTGTATTTTAAATGTTGCAATGCCTTAAACAAATTTTCATTGTCGTCCTGTTGCAAAAAGTCGCTAAAAATAATGATAAGCGAGCGTTTGTGAATTGCTTCCGCAAGTTGGTCCAATGTTTCCGACAATTGCGTGTGCTGATTGAACGAAGTGGTATTGTATGCATTTGTCAGGCATTTGTTCAGTTCGCTGTACAACATTTGTGCGTGCGATTCCGAAAGTTTTGCCGGCGTGTGCAACGTGATTTTGTCGGAAAGGAACGAAAGCCCCACGGCATCGCGTTGTTTGCGCAACAGATGAATCAATGCAGCAGCCGAATACAAAGAGAAAGCGAGTTTGTTGTGTACGGATTTTGACTGAAACGGAAACAACATCGACGACGAAGTGTCTATGACAATCTGACAACGTAGGTTTGTTTCTTCTTCGAATTGTTTTACAAATAATTTGTCGGTTCGGGCAAAAAGTTTCCAATCAATGTTTTTCGTCGATTCGCCAGGATTGTATTGCCTGTGTTCGGCGAACTCGACGGAAAAACCATGAAAGGGACTCCGATGAAGTCCTGTTAAGAATCCTTCGACAATCTGCCGAGCCAGCAACTCAAAATTGTCGAATGATTGTAACGACTCAATTGTTTGTAAATCAATTGTTTCCATATACATATAGAGATACGAGTTCTCGTATCTCTCAACCCTTACAATGAAACGGAGGAATTAGTTGTTTGCCTCGATGCGTTCTCTGATTTTTTCCACAGGAACTGCACCAACTAATTTGTCAACAACTTCCTTGTTCCGAATGAAAAGAAGTGTAGGAATGTTTCTTACTGCAAATTTCGAAGTGATTTCCGTATTTTCCTCAACATCGCATTTGCCAATAACGATTTTTCCTTCGAATTCCTTTGCCAAGTCTTCAATGACAGGAGCAATTCTTTTGCAAGGACCGCACCATTCAGCCCAAAAGTCAATGATAACCAATTTGTCTGTGTCAACTACTTGTTCGTAGTTCGCTTCTGTAATTTGTAATGCCATAGTATTTTAATTTAATGATACATCTATATGATAATTTTGCATTTCCTGAAAGAACGAATCATCAGGTTGAACTTTGTATGTCTTCGAGAACAATTCCGTAATCATCTTGTTCTTAACCACTCGGAACGTGAGATTGATTCCTGTATCTGTCTTGCAAATCCAGTTGCTCAACAATGTTATCACGTCTTGTGTCAAGTCGTCAAGTTGCATAGTCAAAGTTATATTTTTTATTTGATTACGCATCTCGGCAGCGGTAAGAACGTCTTTTATATAAAGTCTGATTTCCTCTTGGTTTGTTTCTTTATTTTTGCGTTTTTTCACATCTAAGATAACGACAAGAATCTCTTTTTCCTTGATTTTGTCTTTGAAGGAATCAAAATTGTTTTCCCTTTTATACGGATTGTATCTTTCGGGTTCGTCGGGATTTTTGGGAGCGTCGCCGAATGCTGCAAATTCGTATTTGCCATTGTAATCGCTGAGCGTGAATCGAACCATTGGACTGCCTTTTTTGGTAACCGAGAATTTGGTTGATTCCACTATGCCGAGCATACGAATTTCCTTGTCAACAAGATTAGGATGTTCCTCAATGTGTTCCAAATCGCTGAGCGACAGTTTTCCAAAACCTCTCATAAGGTATTTGAACTTGTCGAGCGGATGGAATGAGAGATAGAGGCCAATCAGTTCACTTTCTTTTTGTAAAAGGAAAATCGGGTCGAGATGGCGAGGATTTGGAATCGGTGGATGTCCCATGTCGATTTCTTCATCGCCAAAAAGCGACATCATTGAAGGTTCCTGTTTTTTATGACGTGCAGCCGAGAAATTTGCCAATGTTTCAATAAACTGTTTCTCGCCGTCGTCAAAACCAATGTAAATGTCACGTGGCAGCCCGAAGCAGTCCAAACCGCCGCTGAACGTCAGCAGTTCCAAGTTTTTGCTGGTAAGTTGAACACGTTCTACAAGGTCGAAAATGTCCTTGTATTTTCCGTTTTTCTCACGTTCTTCGATGATTGCCAATGACGTATTTTCGCCAAATCCTTTGATTGCCTTCAAACCAAAGTGAATGTCGCCTTGTTCGTTTACGCTGAATGTCAAGTCACTATCATTTACACTCGGACATAAAACTTTGACCCCCATTGTTTTACACTCAGCCATAAATTTTGACACATCTGACGGGTTGTCCATAGAATTAGTGAGTAGACTTGCCATAAATTCAGCTGGATAGTGTGCTTTCAAATATGCGGTCTGGTACGAAACCCATGCATAGCAAGCAGCGTGTGATTTGTTGAACGCGTACGAAGCAAATTTTTTCCATTCGTCCCATATAAATTTCAAAATTTCGGTAACTTTTTCTTCCGAAAGATTGGGGTTTTCTTTGCATTGTTTGGCAACGCCTTGTTTGAGGAATTTGCCGAACAATTCTTCCATTTTAGCCAACTGTTTCTTTCCCATAGCTTTACGAAGCGTGTCGGACTCGCCACGGGTGAAGTCGGCAATCAAACGTGACAGAAGCATCACCTGCTCTTGATATACGGTAATTCCGTATGTATCATTCAAATACGTTTCCATACAAGGAAGCGGATATTCAATTTCCTCGTAGGTGTTTTTGTATTTTTCCTTGTTTTTCTCAAATTCATCACGGGTTATTTTTCCTTTCTTGATGTCTTCAATCAACGCTTTTCGCTTGATGAACGACGGAATGTTGTCCATCGGCCCCGGACGATAGAGGGCGTTCATTGCAATCAAGTCACCAATCACGTTAGGTTGCAGTTCTTTCAGATATTTCTGCATTCCCGGCGATTCAAACTGGAACACACCTACCGTTTTTCCTTGACAATATAATTTATAGGTAAGCTCGTCGTCAATCGGAATCGCGTCAATATCAACATCTTTGCCCGTGTGGTGTTTGATGTTTTTTATCGCTTCCTTGATGATGGAAAGGGTTTTCAGACCGAGAAAGTCCATCTTTATCAATCCAACCGATTCCACCACGTGACCGTCGTATTGCGTTACTACAATGTCCTCGCCCGAATCCTTGTCCTTGATGGTGCACACGGGTGCGAACTTTGTCAAGTCATCGGCTCCGATAATGACACCACAAGCGTGAATGCCGATTTGGCGGTTCGTGTCTTCCAACTCGCTCGCATACTGTAACATTGTGGAAATGTTTTCATCGCTACCGTTTACGTAGGATTGCAATTCTGGGACTATCTCATAGCAATTTTTCAGTTTGACTTTTGGTGATTTAAGATCCTCGCCAAAGGTTTTTCCCGTTTTGGGGTCTTTATAACCGTTGAAATCTTTGTCGGGAATTAATTTCTTAATATCGTTAACCGTCGATAAAGAAATCTTTTGCACACGTCCTACATCGGCAATTGACGATTTCGACGCCATTGTGCCATAGGTAATGATGTGAGCAACTTTTTCCTTCCCATATTTTTGAGTAACCCAATCCAGTACTTTCCCACGTCCGTCGTCATCGAAATCCACATCAATATCGGGAAGCGAGATACGGTCGGGATTCAGGAAACGCTCAAACAGCAAGTCGTATTTCAAAGGGTCAAGGTCGGTAATCCGCAAGCAATATGCCACAACCGAACCTGCTGCCGAACCACGTCCGGGACCAACGGAAACGCCAAGTTCCTCGCGGGCTCCACGAATATAATCCTGCACAATGAGGAAGTAGCCAGGGAACCCCATCGTCTTCATAATGTGTAATTCAAACGTGATACGTTCCTTCTGTTCCTCGGTGAGCACGTCGCCATAGCGTTTCTTCGCACCTTCCCAGGCAAGTTTTGCCAAATAGTCGGCTTCCAGTTTTATACGATAAAGTTTTTCGTAGCCACCAAGTTTTTTGATTTTCTTTTCTGCATCCTCCTGACTCAGAACAACTTCGCCTTTCTCATTACGGGTAAATTCGTTAAATAAATCTTCCTCGGTGAATTTCTTTTTGTATTCCTCAACCGTTCCAAAATCTTTTGGAATGTCGAACATTGGCATAATCGGTCCTGAATCAATGGAATAAACCTCAATTTTGTCGGCTATTTCCTGCGTGTTTTCCAGTGCTTCGGGCAAATCGCTAAAAATCGCTTCCATTTCTTCGGGCGTTTTCAGCCATTCTTGTTTTGTGTAATGCATTCGATTTTGATCGTCGAAATCCTTGCCCGTACTAAGACAGATGAGGCGATCGTGAGCTTCGCCGTGTTCTTCCTCAACGAAGTGCACGTCGTTGGTCGCCACAATCTTTGTATTGGTTTTTCTCGCAAGTTCAATCAGTATAGGATTGACTTGTTGCTGTTTTTCGTACGTGTCGGTTGAAACATTGGGTTTGTCGGTCTTGTGACGTTGCAACTCAATGTAATAATCGTCGCCAAATACCTCCTTGAACCATAGGATTGACTTTTCCGCTTCGTCGATTTTTCCTGCCATAATCAGTTGCGGCAATTCACCACCGAGGCAGGCGGAGCATACAATCAGACCTTCGTGGTATTGCTTTAGTATATTCTTGTCGATACGGGGACGGTCGTAGAATCCGTCGGTGTAAGCGATTGACGACAATTTGCAAAGACTTTGGTATCCTTGTTTGTTTTTCGCCAACAAAATCAGGTGCCAGCCACTTCGGTCAACAATTATTTCTTTCCCTCGTTCTTTTGAAAAAACTTTGTATTCTTTGTCTTGGTCATAAAGCGTACGTCTTGCACAATACGCCTCAATGCCTATGATAGGTTTGAACGGTACGAAATTCTTCGCTTTTTCCTGCAACTTCGGAAGTTCCTCTTCAAGCTTCGCAAGTTGTTCACGGGCTTTTGCCTTGTCTGCTTCCGATTTTTCGTCGGATGCGATAACGGCCTTTTCCTTTGCGATGTTTTCTTCGCATTCGGCTACTTTTTTCTTCGGTTTGCCGTTGAAACTGTTTGCTGAATCAACCAAGTCCTTGATACCGAACATATTACCATGGTCGGTGAGCGCCATTGAAGTCATGCCGTTTCGCATACATTTTTCAATCAAATCGGGAACTTTCGACATTCCGTCAAGAATCGAATAGTGCGAGTGGACGTGTAAATGAGTAAATTTCATTTTAATTTTTAGATTTTTAAGTTTTGAAAATTAGATTTTACGGGAATCTGAATCCTTCAAGACGCATTCACAAATAAAAATAAAAATCTCTTTGAAAATACGCGTGTTGATAATAAGTGAAAAAATACGTCGACTGATTTCTTCAGATTACCATATTGATTTGGGCACAAAGATGAGGTTATGGTATGCTAAAACAAGGCAGAGGGTCTTTTTTTTAATTAAAATTGATATTCAATCTTACTCAGTTGTAATCCACACGCAGGAATTGACTTTCCTGCTTTTTGTCGGTCTTTTGCTTCTATAATATGCTGAAAATCAACGAGAGAAATCTTTTTCTGTCCAATGTCCAACAATGTTCCCACAATAGAGCGTACCATATTTCGTAAAAAGCGATTGGCTGAAATGGTAAAAATCAGTTTGTTGTTTTCCGAAATCCATTCGGCGCGTGTTATGGTACATATATTATTGGTGACGTCGGTGTGCAATTTGCTGAAACTTGTGAAATCCTTTGTGCCAAGCAACAATTTGCAAGCGTCGTTCATCAAATTAACATCTAATTGTTGGGGGAAGTAGTATTCCGTTTCGAGGGCAAATGGATTTTTCTTCTGCGTTATCGTGTATGTGTATGTTCTCGAGAGTGCCGAAAAACGGGCGTGCAAGTCCTCTTTTACAGGAAAAATGTCGTAAATGACAATGTCGTTCGGTAAGATTCTATTCAACTTATATCGCAAATCTTGTGGAGAAAACGAGGTCTCGGTATCAAAATGAGCATAATACGACGATGAGTGAACGCCAGAATCCGTGCGCCCTGCACCCGTGACTGATATTTCTTCACCCAAAAGTGTCGTCAATACCGACTCTATGTTTTCTTGAATAGAAGGAGAATGTGGTTGCCGTTGCCAACCACAAAATCGTGTTCCGTTATATGCAAGATGAATGAAATACCTCATAATTATCAGCAAAAATATATGTTTCTGGCATTTTGTTCAATTTTGTTGAAAAAATTTTAAAATAGCGTTTTTTAATTTGATTAAAAATTGTACTTTTGTTT
>JAEEQV010000134.1:0-6410 GCA_016285445.1 Bacteroidales bacterium | reverse complement strand
ATTCGCATAATTATAAAACGATAATCACTTCTTATACCGTTTCAACGTATTCTGTAATTCTTTTTTCATTCGTTCTCGTAAACTTTTGGGTTCAAGGACTTCGAGTTTGTCGCCTCTGCTCAAAAGTTCCAACATAAATTCAGGAGTAACACGAAGTTGATACCCAAAATCAGCGTAATCATCTTTTTTTTCCACCAATTTCTGTGTATGGTGCAAAGGCAACGACTGATAATAGTACCAAAGGTTTCCATACGTCCGCAGACGGATTTTTTCTAACGGCAAGCTATCGTCCACATAAATGCCGGAAGAATAGTAATAATACGATTCGGGCGTGAAATCGTCGGGATAGACAAACGGTATATCGGTCACAACAAGGTTTCTCATTCTGTTTATGGCAAAATGACGCAACGCCTGGTGCATCTCGGAAAATCCCAACACATACCAATGCTGACGGTATAACCGCATACAATACGGATGCACAACGTATGTAGTAGGTGTTTCCGCTTCGTATGGAAGATAAGTGATTTCAAGTTTGCAATTCCGCTTCATCGCATCTACCACAAACGAGAGATATTCGGAATTTTCGGGAATGTCCTCATACACTATCCTATCCTTGATTTGTTCGCCTGCCTTCACCAGATTCGAGGCACAAAACGAGTTCAGCAACCACTGACGACTTCGGTCGGTCTTGAAATCGTCAATGTTCTCAATGTAATATCGATACCCGTCATGGGAGTCGCACAATATATTTACGTCAAACATTTCTTGAATATCTTTTTTATACTCGTGAAATGTCCGTTTTGCCAATCGACAATTAAATTCCCGCTCATAGCGAGTGTTAATTTCCTCATACGAAATCCGTTTTGCCTGAAGCAACGTGGACATCAACCATATATAACGATTGTAATTGGTGCCCTGTGACATATTTTGTAACGTAAAAGTGCGGAAAGGAACAGACTTTAATTTTCACAAAAACGGATTATCCCAAATTTTAGACAAAAAAAGCCCTGCAAATTTGCAGGGCCTTTCAATAGTTTTTATGGAATTGTGTATTACAATTTGTAGATGAAACCAATTGTCAAACCACCAACATTCAATAAGTTTGCTGTGTTAGCATTACATCCAATCGTGTTATTTACCCATTTGTGATCTTTATCAGCTTGATCTTTTGTAACTGTATGTATTGCCGACAATCGCAAGAAGTTCAAACCACATTCAAGAGAGAAATTGTCCGATACAGAGTAAGTCAACCAAGGCATAACTGCCAATCCGAACGAAGATGACGGATCTGCTTTCGTTTCTGTACCATTTACAATAAATTTACCATTTGTAAAATCAATTGGCAAAGATGCTTCTGCTAATACACCAAAGTTTCCAAACTCTGCAAATGTATAACGTACAAATGGTTCAACACCAAAAGCGTTATTCTTTGTTAAATTATTTTTGTCAATTTTTCCCGTTGTAGAAGTTGAAAAATTTAATGCTGCTCCAACTGAGAATTTTTCACTCAATGCAAAACCAATTTTAGGTGCTATAGCAAAAGTGTTTGTTTTTGCTGCATCGATGTCAGTCGTTTTTGTTGGATCCATTGGATCAATTGCTTTTTTCTCAACACCACCTGTGTGTCTTGCCGAAATACTTCCTCCAAACCATAATTGTGCGTTCGAAGTCATTGAGAAGGCGATTACCGCCAATACTGATACTAAAATCTTTTTCATATCGTTTTGTTTTAAAATTAACGCCACAAAAGTAGAATTAATTTTTATAAAAAAAATTTTTTTTCTTCAAAATAGAGTTAATTGCCTTTTTCCCCATCCAAAATGTTTTTTTCCATAAATAATATGAATAAACTTATTCGCCTCGTTCGTCTATTTTTTCAAAAAAATTACAACCAAAATGGTGAACAAATAAAAAAAATCTCTATGTTTGCGTCAACAAAAAAGAACAAAATGAAAGTAATGAATAACAATTTTTGGTGGTGGCAAACTTATGACCGAATGTCGTAAGTAGAGAGGCCATTTCCAAAAACAAAATATAAAAGGGGGCTTGTCAATCTTACGACAAGCTCCCTTTTTTTGTTGAATTATGAATCGAAAAAAATTAAAAATATGAAATCATATCAAGTTGACAACAATGGTTACTACGGAGAATTTGGCGGGGCGTACATTCCCGAAATTCTCTACAAAACGGTGGAAGATTTGAAAAAGGCGTATCTTCCTATTATTGAGAGCGATGCGTTCCAAAAGGAATATCGCGCATTGCTCAAGAACTATGCTGGTCGTCCGTCGTCGCTGTATTTTGCAAACCGCCTGAGCGAAAAATATGGCTGCAAAATTTATTTGAAACGTGAAGACCTGAACCATACGGGTGCCCACAAAATCAACAACGCTCTCGGACAAATTCTGATTGCCAAGGCGATGGGCAAAAAGCGTATCATTGCCGAAACGGGCGCTGGTCAGCACGGTGTGGCAACGGCCACGGTGTGCGCCTTGATGAATATGCCGTGCAGAATTTATATGGGTGCGACCGACGTGAAACGTCAGCACATGAACGTGGAACGTATGAAAATGCTTGGCGCGGAGGTTTTCCCCGTTGAAAGCGGAAATATGACGCTGAAAGATGCCACGAACGAAGCCATCCGCGACTGGTGCTGTCATCCTGCCGATACATTCTATATTATTGGCTCAACGGTTGGTCCACATCCGTATCCCGATATGGTTGCTCGTCTGCAAAGTGTTATCAGCGAGGAAATTAAATATCAACTCAAAGAACAGGAAGGTCGTGAAAATCCTGATTATTTAATCGCCTGCGTTGGTGGCGGAAGCAATGCCGCCGGAACAATTTACCATTATATTGACGACGTTGATGTAAAAATTGTTCTTGCCGAAGCTGGCGGAAAAGGCGTGGATTCTGGACTCACTGCCGCCACAATTCAATGCGGTACGCTCGGTATCATTCACGGAAGCCGCACGCTCGTAATGCAGACCGAAGATGGTCAAATCGTGGAACCATATTCAATTTCCGCTGGACTTGACTATCCGGGAATCGGTCCTATGCACGCCAATCTTGCTAAACAGCACAGAGCAACGGTTTATGCCGTAAACGACGACGAAGCCGTTCGTGGCGCATACGAACTCACCAAGTTGGAAGGCATCATTCCCGCTCTTGAGTCGGCTCACGCTCTTGGCGTTTTGCCAAAATTGAATTTTAAACCTACCGACGTGGTTGTGCTAACCGTAAGCGGGCGCGGCGACAAGGATTTGGAAACGTATCTCAATTATAAGAAAGAATTAAAATAAAAGATAGAAAGATGAAAAAGTTTAGTTATAGTGTTTTTGAAAAACAAATGTTCGGAGACACGTGTACTCCCGTAAGTGTCTATATGCGAATCAGAAATCTCTACACGCAAAGTGCTTTAATGGAATGTTCCGATTACCACAGTTCTGAAAACGGCTGCTCGTATATCGGCGTTCGCCCAATCGCCCATGTTGCCATAGAGCACGGTCTGGGTAAATGCGTCTATCCCGACGGCAGTTTGTACCAGCATCCAATCAATGCAAACTATCTTCCGTCGGATATTATCAATGAATTTTTGAACGAATTCAATGTAAACAACGACAAAAATCTGGGACTGTTCGGCTACACGTCGTTCAATTCTGTTCGTTACTTGGAAAACATTGCCGTGAAAGACGAGACACAGGTGAAGAACGATGCACCCGATATGATTTACATTCTTTATAAGTATGTCATCACGTTCAATCACTTCGACAACACTATGAGCATCAGCGAACTTGTTGCCGACGGCGAAAAATCGGACATCGAAACGATTGAAAAGGCGATTCAAAAACCGTTTGTGACAAAATACGAATTTCATCATATTGGCGAAACAACCAGCACGCTCACCGACGAACAGCATAAAGAAAACATTCGCAAGGGAATTGAACATTGCAAGCGCGGCGACGTGTTCCAAATCGTGCTGAGCCGTCGTTTCGTGCAACCTTACGAAGGCGACGATTTCAATGTTTACCGTGCGTTGCGGAGAATCAATCCGTCGCCGTACTTGTTTTACTTTGATTTCGGCGGATTTCGAATCTTTGGTTCGAGCCCCGAAACGCATTGCCGTGTGAAAAACGAAAACGGGAAATTCATAGCATACATCGACCCGATTGCGGGAACGACAAAACGCACGGGTGACGAAGTACAAGATGCGCAAAATGCGGAGTATTTGCGAAACGACCCGAAGGAAAACGCCGAGCACGTGATGTTGGTTGACTTGGCACGAAACGACTTGAGCCGTAACTGCCACGACGTTCACGTGGATTTTTACAAAGAACTGCAATATTACAGCCACGTGATTCACTTGGTAAGCCGTGTGAGCGGAACATTGGACGACGACAAAAATCCTGTCAAGGCGTTTATGGACACGTTCCCCGCAGGAACATTGAGCGGAGCGCCAAAAATCCGTGCTATGCAACTGATTAGCGAATACGAACCGCACAATCGCGGAATGTACGGCGGTTGCGTCGGATTCATCGGTTTCGACGGTTCTCTGAATCAGGCAATTACAATCAGAACATTCGTTTCGAGAAACAATGAATTGTGGTTTCAGGCAGGCGGCGGCATTGTTGCCCAAAGCGACGAAGAATATGAATTGCAAGAAGTTAACAACAAATTAGGTGCATTGCGCAGAGCAATCATACTTGCCGAAGAAGCATAAAACTGAACGATATGAAAATAGCATTGATTGATAATTACGACAGTTTCACGTACAACTTGTACCACTTGTTGAAAGAACTCAACGTGGAAGTGAGTGTGTTCCGAAACGACCAGTTTCAAATGAACGAACTGGAGGCATTTGACAAGATTTTACTCAGTCCCGGACCAGGCATCCCAAAAGAATCGGGCTTGCTGATGGACGTGATTAAGACATACGCCGGCAAGAAACCGATTTTGGGAATTTGCCTTGGCGAACAAGCCATCGGCGAAGCATTCGGAGGTACGTTGACAAACTTATCCAACGTGTTCCACGGAGTTCAAACGCCAACCGATATTGTAAAAGAGGATTATTTGTTCAATAATCTTGACAAGGAAATTCCCGTCGGACGCTATCATTCCTGGGTGGTTGACAAGGATTCGCTCCCAGCCGATTTGGAAATTCTTGCGGAAAGCAAGGAAGGGTTTATAATGGCTCTGCGTCACAAGACATACGACGTGCGCGGCATTCAATTCCACCCCGAATCGGTACTTACTCCCGACGGAAAACAAATAATGAAAAACTGGATTTTAAACTAATGTGATATGGAAAATTGTTTAAGAAAAATTGTTGCTCAAGAAACGTTCACCCGAAACGAGGCAAAAGAAATAATGCACGAAATTGTTGACCAAAAATATTCCGATATGCAAATCGCCGCAATATTGATGGGCATTCAAACTCGCGGCGTTACCGTTGATGAAATTTTAGGATTACGCGACGGTTTGTTGGAAACTGGCGTTCACACCGATATGAAACCGTATCAGGTGATTGACATTGTCGGTACTGGCGGTGACGGGAAAAATACGTTCAACATCTCAACTTGTTCGTGTTTCGTAGTTGCTGGCGCTGGCTACAAGGTTGCAAAACACGGAAACTACGCCGCTTCGTCGGTGAGTGGTGCGAGCAACGTGCTCGAAGCCCACGGCGTTAAGTTTACAGCCGACAACGATGCGTTAAAACGCAGTTTGGAAGAATGTGGCTTTGTTCACCAACACGCACAATTGTTCGCCAAAGGAATGAAATGGGTCGGTCCTGCCCGAAAAGCACTGGGACAACTGGGAACTCCTTCGTGCTTCAATTTGTTAGGTCCGCTGGTAAATCCCTGCAATCCCGATTATCAGTTGCTTGGAACGGCAAACTTAGACCAACAGAGATTGTATCATCAAGTATATCAACGAATTGGTATAAAATATGGCATTGTAACCAGCATAGACGGCTACGACGAAATTTCGCTTACTGGAAGTTTCAAAATAGTGTATAATGAAGAAGAACACGTCTATCAACCTGAAGAATTTGGCATGCAGGTCATCAATCCTAAGGAAATCTACGGTGGAAGCACGCTGGAAGAAGCAAAGGAGATTTTCGACGCCGTACTGGAAAACAGGGCAACTTTGGCACAAAAGAACGTAGTTCTTATAAACTCCGCATTCGCAATCCACGTGATTGAACAACAAAAGACGTTCAACGAATGTCTGTCGCTTGCAAAAGAATCGCTGGAAAGCGGACGTGCATTGCAATGTTTGAAAAAATACATCGAACTAAATTCGTAAGCTATGGCTGACATTTTGGAGGAAATTGTTGATAATAAGCGTGTTGAAGTTGATGCGGCAAAACAAAAACTGCCGTTTTACGAACTTACCAAACGTGTGGAGCAGTT
>JAEEQV010000133.1:0-6457 GCA_016285445.1 Bacteroidales bacterium | reverse complement strand
CGCAGGCTCGGCAAATGGTTTCAGCTATCATGGTACAACATTGCCAAGATATGCGGAAGGATGTGCTTTCGTTCAAACATGCGATATAAAACGTGGTGTTCATACACCAATAGGTACTACAACAAATGCATTCCGTGGGACATACGATGGTGGTGGTCATAGTATAACAGGTTTGATATGTAATACGCCAAATTCTTTGGGTGTAGGTCTTTTTGGCGCAGCATGCGATGGTGTGGTAATTAAAAATTTAAGTATAGATGGTGCCATAATTGCATCACACACAGCTGCTGGCTTTGTAGGATTTACTAATTCGGGCTCACTTACTATCGAAAACTGTTCCAACAGTGTCAATGTCGAAACCCGATCAGACAACCACAGTGGAGCCGCCGCTTTTGTCGGTAATGCGGGAAATACAAATGTTACTATACGGAATTGCTACAATTCCGCTCAAATTTCATCTTCGGCTGATGGTTATTTGGCAGCAATTGCAAATAAACCCGATGAAGCAACTGGTTTGTTGATTATAGAAAATGTACATAACTATGGTATGATTACAGGTTGGTTGAAAACGGGTGGTAATGCGTTTGCAAATAATGCAACGAAAATGACCAACTGTTACATAAACACAAGTACAACATTGCCTGCATCGGCACCAGGGTTGACTCGTGCCACAGAAGCAGACTTTAATAACGGTAAAGTGTGTTGGATGCTGAACGGAATGCCGGAAACACGCAGTCAGTGCGAGGATGTGTTGTTTACACAAAATATTGACCTGCAAACTGGTGAACTTTG
Source organism: Bacteroidales bacterium (assembly GCA_016285445.1). GTDB lineage: Bacteria > Bacteroidota > Bacteroidia > Bacteroidales > UBA1715 > UBA1715. The sequence goes on along the minus strand of JAEEQV010000133.1, from coordinate 5,665 downwards.
GCCTGTATTCAATAGTTTATATGTATATCCTAATGGAAAGGATGCATTTACAAACATTCGTCCTGATGGTGAATATACTTTGGGTGAGTATATAGAATATTATGTGACGAATTTACCTAAAGACACACTGTTTCCAGCGGCAAACTTATTGGCTTTCGCACCGGAAAATGCCACATGGACATACAATCAAACAGAGTATCTCCAAGTAGATTCAATCACGAATGGGTATGCCTATGTAACCTCAAAAACCGATGAGGAACATGATGGTTGGCTGGGCACGGAGGTAATAACATTCTCCACGACAGTGCAAGATGCAGAAGGAACTGTTATTCAGATTGATGTACCTATTAAATATGAAAAGAAATTCATAAACCCCAATGCTTCAACAGATTTGAATGTGACATTGGTAACACCACGTATTATTGGTACACCTGACGATTTGTTCCGTGTTCGTGCTACGGTTATTGGTCGTAGCGATAAGAATGGATATAGCTGGTCTCTTGTTAAGAAAGGTACATCAGAAGTATATACTAATGTAATCTTGAGTCAAAGCTCATTGGATCAAGATTTTTATATTCCTGATGTCGGCGATTATACTTTGATTTTTACAGCTACAAGCACAGATGAAGTAAATGGAGTTCGAACGTTCCCGGCTACTGCGGAGTTTAGTGTTATCGGTATAAGCAATCGTCAACCACACGTTTGTTATGGTGAAAGTATTTCATTGGCAACTTATGCCTCTGAATATATTAGTGATTGGAGTAATGGAATTTCAGCAGAATCAATTACTGTAACTCCGACAGAGACAACTACGTATGTAGTTACAATGTCAAAACAGTATTCAATGTTTGTAGATTCGGTAACTGTTTTGGTTTCTACGCCTGTTGGCACAACTCCGAATTCATGTATTCACGTTGGAAATACCATGGAAATTGAAGCCAAAGGAAACTATGAAACATATTCGTGGTCAACTGGCGATACAACTTCCACCATTTTGGTTTCCGAGCCAGGTACATATACTGTTGAAACTGTTGATAAACTTGGTTGTACAAGTAAAGATTCAACAAAAATATCGGTATATGGTATTACAACAACAGATTTGGCTATATGCTACGGCGAAGATATTACGTTGAATGCGGCAGCTTCTATGGATAGTGTTATTTGGAATGACGCAAACGCAACACATAGTGAAACAGTTACGATAAACTCTATGCTTGAAACGCAATCAGTTTCTGCAATATCATATAAAGATGGTGTGCCATATATTGACGCAGTAACGGTTGTTGTAGGAAAACCTGTGTCATTCAACGATGTACGTGCGATTTGTGATGGAGTTACCACCACTATTGCACCTATTGATGACTATGCAACATATAGTTGGGACAATGGTGATGGAACTGATGTGATAAGTACCCAAAAAAGCATAGTTGTCAGCGAAGCAAACACCTATCGTTTGACTGCAACAGATACACTTGGTTGCGAATCTTCACAAAGTGTTGTGTTGAATGTCGTTCCAAAGCCAGTCGTTAATTTGGGTGAGGATAGAAATATCTGTTTTGGAGATACTATCGTTTTTGATGCAGGTGCTGGTTTCATGAAATATAAATGGTCGGCAACTCGCGACTTTGAAACTGCAGAAACAAGCCGAACATTTATTGCCGACACCATTTTGATGCAGACAATTCATGGTTTTGGCAACGAACGTAAACTTTCCGTTGAGGTGCAAGACAACTTTGGCTGTTCTAACAGCGATACGGTAGTCTTGACATTCCGTTCTCGTCCAACAATTACCTTCGGTGAAGGAGGTTTGTATTGTGGTGAGGAAGAATCTGTTGCACCTACGTTCACTGTTTCGGGTGTCGCTCCATTCCGATTTGCATATACCGACGGTGTAGAGCAATTCACAGAAGATTTTAGTGGAAAAACATTTACTCCTACTGCCCCAGGTATTGGTGAGTACACCTATAGAATGAATTCGTTGGAAGATGCGTATTGCTCGGCTGATACCACAAGTCAGACTACCATAGTAAAAGTTGTTGCGTTACCGACTGTGGAACTTGGTGCAGATACAACTCTGTGCTATGGCGAAAGTTTAATGTTAAACGTTCACAACGATGGTGCAACATATTCGTGGGTGCCATTACGCGATGGTGTTCACGCAGAGTTGAAGGAATCATATATTGTCGATACAGCTGTTGTAAACCATAATTTCCCAATATCAAACATTCAGGAAATTGTTGCCACTGTAACGAGTGAAGAAGGTTGTGTCGTAAAGGATACGGTTGTGGTGACATTTAAAGAACGTCCAACTGTTTCAATTACAGGTTCAACAACATACTGCGGTCTAGACGAAGCACAAGGTGCAACATTCAATTTGAAAGGAACAGCACCGTTTACATTTACCTATACCGATGGTGAGGAAACTGTAAAAGTTGATTCATTGGAAACTGCGTCGCTACAAGCACAAAAACCAACAGCAACAGGCGTATATGATTATTCTATTCTTTCATTGAAAGACGCAACATGTACAGCCGATCTTCAAATAAGTAAAGCACGCGTTGTTGTTGCCGAAATACCTGAGGTTGTCCTTGGTAACGATACAACATTGTGTTATGGCGAAGAACTTACATTACAATTGAATGCTGAGGAAGGTGCTTCGTATGTATGGAGTCCTCGTCGTGATGGTATTCACATTACTACCTCGGCGTCATTCCTTGTTGATACAGCAATTGTAAATAATAATTTTCCTATTTCAAACGTACAGGAAATTATTGCAACAAAAACAACATCTAATGGTTGTTCCGCAAGCGACACGATGACGGTGACATTCAAGGAACGTCCAACTGCGACAATATCGGGCAGCGCTACATACTGCGGCACGGAAAGTGTTGAAGGTGCCACTATTAGCCTAAAAGGAACCGCACCGTTTACGTTCGCCTATACTGACGGTATCGATACGACAACCATAGCGTCTCAAGAAGAAGCAATGCATCAAACGGCAGCTCCATCATCGGTAGGTACGTACAACTACTCTATCGTATCGTTGAAGGATGCATATTGTAGTGCCGACTACCAATCATCGAAGGCTAAGGTTGTCGTAGCCGAAATTCCAACGGTTTCTTTGGGAAATGACACGACAATATGCTATGGCGAAAACGTTGTATTAAATGCAGGCGCTGAAGCAAAATGGTACGCTAACGGAAACTATGTAAGTCGTTCTTCGTCTATGGAGGTTGATACAGCCTTAATATATGCTTACTATCCTAACAAGAATGAGCAAGAGATTGTCGCTGTTGTCACGAATGCGGAGGGCTGTTCTGCAAGCGACACGATGACGGTGACATTCAAGGAACGTCCAACTGCGACAATATCGGGCAGCGCTACATACTGCGGCACAGAAGATGTTGAAGGTGCCACAATAAGTTTGAAAGGAACGGCTCCGTTTACACTCGCCTATACAGACGGTATCGACACAACAAGCATAGAGTCTCAAGAGGAAGCAATGCTTAAAACAGAGGCTCCGTCATCAATAGGTACGTACAACTATTCTATCGTATCGTTGAAGGATGCATACTGTTCGGCTAATAGACAAAACGCGAAGGCAAGAATTGTTGTTGCAGATATACCTGCAATAAATATTGGTGCTGATACAACTCTTTGTTATGGTGAAACTCTTGCTTTGAATGCAGGCAATGCTGAATCTTACGAATGGAGAGCAAATGGAGCAATTATAGGTAATGCAAGTTCGTTGAACGTTGATGAAAATTTGGTATTTAATTATTGGCCAATTGTTTATAATAAAGAAATTGTAGCCACGATTGCCAACGAAAATGGATGTAAAAATTCTGATACTTTACTTGTAACATTCCGCTCTCGTCCAACTGCAACTGTTTCAGGTTCGAAATTGTATTGTGGCAACGAAGAAGTTCAACCTGTATCGTTCCAATTTGATGGTGTTGCACCATTCACATTCACATATAATGATGGTGAACAATCATTTACAGAAACGGTAGAGGAAAAAGAATTTGTTCTTGATTTGCCACAGTCAGAAGGAGTTTACTCATATCGCTTGACTTCTCTTGGCGACGCTGAATGTTCTGAGACTACTTACGGACTCGCAACATCAATTACTATAGCAGCAATGCCTTCGGTAAATTTAGGCGAAGATCAAGTTTTATGTAAAGGTGAACTTGCTTATCTTGATGCTCAAACAGAAGAGGAAAACTCTTGCGTATGGTTCCGTCAGAGCAAGAAAAATCCAATTTCTGTAAATTCATCAATATTCTTTGGTGAAACCGATACGGTAACAGTAAAGGTAACGTCTCCTTCAGGTTGCATAGCATACGATACTGTTTCTATTACTATTAAAAAGCCATATGCAGAACAACTTGGTGTTGTAACATACAGTGAGAATGCGACAGATATGGTTATTGCCTGGGAAAAAACAGTTGATGTTGGAACGGTAGGTTATATAGTAGAACGTGAAACTGACTATACAAATAATTGGGTTGCTGTTGACGACACTGTTTTCTTCGCTCAACCGGCGTTAGTTGTGGATTACAATGTCCCTGCAACTCGAGCATACAAATATCGTTTAAGAACAATTGACGAATGTGGAAACTCTGCTGTCAGCAAGCCACATCGTTCAATGCACTTGTCAATTCAGAAACAAATTGACGATAAACCAAGTTTGAATTGGAATGCATACGAGCCAATGGAATTAGTTTCTCAATATCTTGTCTTACGTGGTTCTGATTCAACAGCAATGGATACCATTGATCGTGTTCCAGCAAGCAACATGAGTGAAACGTGGGATGAGCTTGAATCATTCGAAGGTAAGATGTATTATAAAGTGTTGTTTGTCCTTGAAAACGAAGTAAACGAAAATTGTTATCGTGATATCAACGGCAACAAAGTTGATGGTGCTACCCCAAAAGCCGAATCGGGACCATTCTCGTTGGCTATATCAAATGTTGCCGAAGTTGAAAATGAAATAGGACCAACAGCCGTGGAAGATGTAGAAAATACCGTGGTTGTATATGCAGTAGATCATACAATCAATGTGAAGAATGCAAAAGACAAAGCTATTACCCTGTACGATAATACAGGTAGAGTTATATTGCATGAACCTTCGGCAGACGATGTAATACAAAGTTTCGACGTGAGATTACAAGGCGTGTATTTTGTAAAAGTCGAAGATCAGTCATTTACAGTCATTGTTAAATAACGGTTCGTTATTTGTCCGTAAATAGCCCCCTCTGCTGGGACATAAAAAAAGCACTTACAAAAAATTTGTAAGTGCTTTTTTAGTGATTCGGATGCGATTCGAACGCATGACCCACAGCTTAGAAGGCTGTTGCTCTATCCAGCTGAGCTACCGAACCGACCTATTTTGGTGTGGCAAATATACTAATTAACCACAAATTCCCAAGTTTACACGAAACTTTTTTAGTATGCGATGGCAAACAAAGCTCGTTTGTGCGACGGTTTTCCTGAATAAATACACGTTCCTTCCTCGTCTGGAGCATCAAACGGAATGCAACGAACTGTTGCTTTTGTTTCCTCCTTGATTTTCTCCTCAGTCTCGGTTGTACCGTCCCAGTGGGCAAGAATGAACCCGTCGCAGTTCTTTATTCGTTCCTTGAATTCTTCGTAGGTATCAACT